>JAJNBK010000072.1 GCA_021155845.1 Nitrososphaeraceae archaeon | reverse complement strand
AGCAGAGAAAAAGATTTCCTTAAAAGTCCTGGTGGTCATGTGGCTCTATGCATTAGTGATATTGCACATGAGAATTTATGGCCAAAGGCTGCAGAATGGATTCTATCAAGATAAAAGAGAAAAGTATGTAATTGTATATTACCAAATCAAAAGAATAAAATTGCATCACCTAACCTACCTAGTATCTAGCTAGCTGTTGCAAATAATCCAATTTTGTTGAACCTTTCTATTAATATCCGATTAACTGATTGGATTCAATTCTAAATATGATATTGGTTACTATATTTAAAAGGGTAAATCATTAGATTATCAGGTTACGATGTATCTTATATTGATAATTCTTGTTCTTGTACTTTCATCTAATGAATGGAGAGGAGCATGTAAAATATTATAACTAATATGCTTAACTATTGACAAGTCAGAAACTAATGAACATCAATCTAAAACAGAGAAAAATAAGAATAAAGAGCAGAAGAAAAAGGGAGGTAATGACCTTTTGCCTTTTTTTCTGTTAAGAGCTGTTTTTAGGTGTTTCAAAAATAGTTTGTTCTATTAAAGACACAAGAGTACTGAATTTGTTTTTTTCTAGCATAGCTACTGATTCTTTTTGTCGTCGTCTCTTGCTCCATCATTTCAATATCTTATTATAATTATATAAAGAATAGTATATTACTTTTTGCATAACAAACGCTATATTTTCCTTTTTATCCATCTTGTGTATTTCAGCATTGTATGGATTTGCCGCTATTTCAAACAAATAAGTATATAGTCCAGCAAAAAAGCTCGAATTGAATTTTAAAATTCTAAATTCTGGTTTATAAACTTGATTTCGCCAGAATATTTAGGAGCAGTTGAAAAATCAAGTAATAAATAGAACTATAAAACGATAAGGTAAATTATACTTATTATTGCTATAATATATAATGTCTTGGGACTTAAAGAAATATTAATTATATATGGTTGAAGAAATATCATTTACAGGCATTTCAAAAACTGTTGTGTATCCTTTATTGATAGAGTAGATTCACCTGAATTATTACAACTGAAATAAATCATGCGGAAAAAATTAGAAAATATTATTCAATATTTATCAATACAATGGCAGCTATAATTAGAGACTTCAATGCAACTATCATTAAGAATACTGGTGATAGCCTGTTATACTATTTTCCAGAGATATTAAATAATTCTGCTGGTGACATATCTGTATTCAAAGAGGTATTTGAGTGTGTTCTGACAATGATATAAGCCAGCACAATTATTAATACAAAGGTTCAAGAAGAAGGGTTATCTAGTCTCAATTATAGGATTAGTGTGATCATGGCAGAGTAGAGATGACTAAGTCAATGACTTCAAGCGATGATTTGTTTGGTCCCACAGTGAGCCTATGTGCAAAGATAAACTCTATGGCACCTAAAAATGGGATGGTTATAAGTAGCGATTTACTGTATTATTGAGATATGAAAAGTGACCAAGTATAAAAGTATCATTGTTAGTAGTTTGTGTGTAGATATGTTACATAACAGGTATCATTAGATATAGTAGGGCGGTTATTATGCTATTAAGTATAGGGAAAGTTTAGTATCTTTCATTAGATCCAAACTATTACCTTGGATTATATATCTTACTTAGAACAAAAGAATTTTTTACTAAAACTAAAATTTTTATTGCAAGATAAATTATGTGCTATTGTTTTTCTAATAAGAGATTATTATCGTCCGAGTTATAACATCTATGATTAGTGGCCTTGATAGTACCAGGCTAATGATAAGAAGTTACAATTAGCAACAATAAATAATTTATTATCATCTATCATATATTATATAGAGTATTTCTATCGATTAATTTTTGCGATAGAGCATATTCTTTAGACTTATGAATAATGATACTGTATTATAACAATCCTAACCAATAAATTAAATGGATGGGAAATATAATCTACAATATGTCATCATCAACAACAAATCAACCTTACAGATGTGAAACCTGTGGAGGTATGACTTTTAAAAATGAAGAAGAACTTCAGCAGCATAATCTCCAAGAACATATAGGTGAAACAGGTCAGTCCTAAAAGTACGCTGAATAAGCAAGACAATAGAACATCTCCATTTGACTAGCATATTCCGAGTATTATAGAGAAAAAACATAATGTATGCTAGAAGAAAGTATTTGATATTCATTTTTTGATAATATTTACTCCTCTCTACTTCTTATTGTATTGTTACTGGAGCAGCCTTTCTATTTAGTCATTTAGATACCCGTATAGACCTAGCAGGATCCTTAAGCCAGGTATAAATATCATATAACACATATTTGGTATTGGGCTGCTGACTCAATTCACTCATAGATTATTGGTGTAAGATAATGTGTCAGATTTGGATAAGTAATTACATAATTTGCTTACCCGCCATTGGTGCATCAAGTTTGTTGGTGGTAGTAATATTGCCTATAGTGAATAAGAAATACTCAATAATATATTTAGAACAATTCAAGATATGATTCTGCTAATTTTAAAAGATCTTTTGATTCTTTAATAAGGGCTATTCTTTTTTTTCTACTTGTTTCGTTTTTAGTACGAAAAAGAGATACCTTGGCTCTAACACATGCCTTGTAACACATCAGGGAATAAACCAAGTTTTCTAGATTAATATCATTACATTTTTCTATATATTGAGAAATGAGATACTTTCGAAGATCCCTTCTCTTGTGATAATCAAGGTCCATGGAAAGATGAGCGATATCTTCTGCGATATCAGCATACCTCAAATAATCATTGAATTCTATTCTATCATATAGATAGAATCTATTATTTTCTAAAATGAAGATATTTTTTAGATACAAGTCACCATGGATATCGCGAATCTTGTCCTCTCTAATTCGCTGGTAAAATAATTTTTTATTCTTTTTGATAAATAAAATTAAAGTATTCTCAAATTTAGGATCGACAGTTTTTAGCTTTGCAAGGGTTTCAAAATTCTCATGTATTTTCTTTTTCATGAATTTTGGATAACCAAAGTTCCTAATCATAGCATTTGTTGGTGTGCAATGATGAAATTTAACAAGATTATTTGTCAAGCTTTCAATAGTTTTTAAACTAACTTTTCCCGCAGCAAGAAGATTATCCATGCGAAATTTTTGGGGAATTTCTAACATCTTAACAGCATATTCTAATGCCCTTCCCTTTTGTTCTAGGTTTATTATTCTCATATTATTACCATTTTGATTTACAATTTTGACAACTCCTTGATACATATCACCACATAGAACTTTGTTTAATATTACTTCTTTTTGACAGAATTTTTCTCTTAATTTAAGTGTCGAAAAATCAAGAACTTTCCCAAATTTGAGTTCCTTCTTTATCTTGTATGCATATAATCCAGTAAGTAATATCCATGAGATATGAGTTTCTTCTATTCTGATTTTTGATACTTTATGTGGGTATGCATCTTCTTTCTTTTTTAGATCTAAAACAACTTTTTGCTGTCTGAGACTCATTTCTTTTTCTTCTTCTTTTTTAATATTTGACTTACAATCTCTTTGGTATTTACCTTTGAAGGTTGTCGATTTGTGTTGATGATGATGTGTTCTCCTTTTATTGGCTCGTAGATACTTTTCATTTTTTTATAAATGGAAATATCGGCATCGGAATAATCGTTCTTCCTGTCTTTTAATCGTGAAATTACAATATCCTCGGGACAAATACATTCAACTAAGCAGATTTGCTCTTGAGATAGACCTAATTTTTTTCTTAACTCTTTTCGTGAATTTTCCGTATTAAAAGTAGCATCAAGTATGCAATTTATTCCACCCTTGTGTAGATATTTTGCTACTATAAATAAAACATTATAAATTAACCTTTTTTCTTGTTTTTTATAGGTAGGATTGGGTATCAACTCCTTTCTGATTTTATCAGTGGATAAAACAACAGCATCAATTAATGGTGCAAGATCTTTTGCTATTGTAGTTTTTCCAACACCTGGCAATCCGCAAACTATCACTATCAATATTCCTAAACATATTTTTAATGATTAAGATTATTTATGAATATGTGTGAGCGTACATCTGTTTATGCAATGCTCTTGTACACTGTAATTACAAAAAACTGAGATCGTAGTAATTGACTAAGAGTCAATCCCGAAAATTATTCCTCTAATCGCGATAATACAACAAGCCAATTATACCGATCCAATATATATGAACCTGTTATACCATAAATTTGTTCTTTCTACTTTCTATCATTTATATCACTAACTAAACTCTTTTAATTTTGTATTGGACCTTAGTAGTCATGGTAAAAATGGTAGAAAGATATGAAGCTATTGAGCTAGCAAGCCTATGATTTTGCCTCTGAGAATTGTTACAAATCAGCATTCACGATTATAGCAGCAAAAAGAAAAAAGGTAAAAGGTAGAGGTGGTAAAGAAGAATACTCCATTTTAAAATAAGTATTATCGTAATGACTTGCATTTTATCAGAGTCTTCAATTGTACCATTACTTTATGAGTGATAATATTGTAATAGAATGTCGCATATGCCATAGACTACTATCTATATAATGCAAAAATAATATTATTCATATCAATTCTTCTTTTAACTTACTGCCAATAGAGTATGAAGAAAGATGCAAATGCGGTCATGAGAATGGTCAGATAACTCAGGAATAACAGAATGTTGGCTCATTCTGCAAAATTACTTGCATATATATACTGATGTTCATTACTATCCATGTCAAAAATCTAAAATGAGTAAGGACGCCTTTGGTGTGAGTTTGTCGTTAAAAAAATCTGAGAAGAGAAAATAGTATAATTTTCTTTTATATCAATTATATATGGAATAAGACATATGCTGGTTATATGGTCCATATAGCAAAAATAGTAGAAATTGTTGGTAGTTCTACTAAAGGTTGGGAAGATGCTGCTCAAGTTGCAGTAGATGAAGCTAAAAAAACAATACGTGGAATTAGAGGAATAGAAATTACAGATATGACTGCAAAAGTAGATCCTAATAGCGGCAAGATTGCAGAATATCGAGCCTGTATCAAACTCTCATTTGCTGTAGAACACTAAGGCCAAGAAGCAGGAATTTTAAAAGATTCTATTATAGCTGTCAATCTAAAATTCATGTGCTCCTAGTACTTAGACTGGCGGTTTATGGCTGAAATAAAAGATATTTTCAGTATGTCTTTGTGTTCAAATATATAGTCTAGCAATAGATTACTTCTCATAGAAAATGAAATAACTGGTTGGAATCAGAAGCAGAAG
>JAJNBK010000071.1 GCA_021155845.1 Nitrososphaeraceae archaeon | reverse complement strand
AGCTCCTCTGCTCCCGTGTAATTTTGTGCTTTGTATTCATTTAAGATTTTATTTAACAATACTTGAATATCTTCAATTATCTTAACAGGTTGTCTTTGAATTTCTTGGGTATCTTCCCCTTCCATTTGGGAGAAAACTATGACAGGATCGATTAAGGACAGTAGGAATAGAACAAACGATGAAAGTGCAACTACCCCACAAACTACCTTAAACTTTCTTTGTTTTGATTTTTGGTCAATCTTTTTCATACTTAGGTATACCTAACGCACTGAGATATATTTATTCTACATGGTACTTCTCAGTAATGAGAATTTCATGAGCAAGTTTTTCAGCTAAGATATGTTTAATTTATAATGTGTCTATAAGAAAGAATTCCGATTTATCAAAAGACAATGTTTAACAATATTTCTAAAAGAATGACAATACAGTGAGAGTATTTATTGGCATTTTTAATAGACTGATCTTCTAAAAGATAATATAGATTCTCTACTAGACTAACGAGGTAATATAAAGCAAAGAGTATTACATTCTTTTTGATAATTTAGTAACTCGAAGCTTTCGGAGATAGATAATTGGAATTGGAGTGGCTTTCACAACTAAGTCTTGCCAAAATTGAGTTTAACGAAGGAGATTTAATAGGTATAGGATCTAGAATAACAGCATCTTGTGATAAAATAACAAAATACTTTTAGATATAAAAAGACTTTAAGAAATTATTTATAAATAATATGACATTAATTTGGAAATTAGTCACTGCTTAGCTCAAGTTATTCTTATTTTATTTTTATTTGAAAATATAATCCCTAACTATCGAAATAAGATTCAACTTGCTCATCAAAACTAGACAAATTACTAGCAAACTGTTTATTGTGATGACCTTGTATATGTTTTGTATTATACTCAAATGTCCAGTAACTTCTTTTTAGAAATGATTTTGCTCAGAATGGTTTTGTGGAAAACTTCTGATCAACTGTTCTTCTGGCTGGCTCTCGATAATACTCATCTATAAATATATCCATTGGATCAGTCCTTTTCTTAGATCTATATAGAGGAGGAGCACTTGGAGCATAGGAACCTGATTGTCTGCCGACAAAGTATTCGAGATATGGAATAACCCTACTATATCCATAGTGTTTGTTATTTATATGTCGCTGAACGCTGTATTTTCTTGTAGACCACATCCCACAACTTTCGCAAACCCAATTAGGCTTCATAGTTATTACTATATTCCTCCCAAGTTGATATTAGTTGCACAGTGCAGCGCCGCGGCAATCCTTTGGCCTGTAACAATGACATAATTATCTTATATATCATAGTACTATAAAAATTATTCTGGGTAGACTTAGTAGCCATTCTAAAATTACTTGTCATTTAAACTCATAACAAGTCAGATTTACGTGCTGCTGTTAATACTAGAGCATAATTGGTCATGTATAGATCAGTAGTGTATATACGAGGTTCAAAATATGTGTATATATGACTGCGAGTGGTTTATCAGCCATATGGCTAACACAAGGGTAAATTTGCTTAATTACGCTAAATTCTTCTTGCCCTAGATTAAGCCTTTTATAGCACAGCATTTTGCAAAAGATATTTCTCATGTATATATCCTGTTGACTTATAGTGATACTTGTTGACAATGAAAGAGAGATATAATCAAAATAGCAGTGTTTACGATAATAGTAAAAAGCCATGTACAATCCTCCATTTACTACATGCATTTTGTTATAATTATTAATCATAGGATATTCTGTTGTTGTCCAATATGCAAGATATTCTACACGTGAATTGGACAAATTAATGTTGAAGGAAGGTAACAGTAGTTTTTACTAAGGTTAATTAGATAAACATATTAATAAAACATATTCTACACTTGACTACTTGACTAGCTAAATTTGAATCAAATTGAATAATTATAACAGGAAATCTTAAAAAGATTACTTAATGTAGCACTTTGCATTCGCATCTGAGTAATTCCTATAACAACAAGGACATTTAATGCTGTTGTGATTAAGAAAAAAGGTAATTGGAACATCATTTTGATTATTAATTATCATATTAATTCTATGCTATTTTAGGATATGTATACAAATGTATAAGGAATAACAAATAACGCTATTTCCTACTATTTCTTTTGGTCGATCATACTTATTCCGTTATATTACTGGAATAATATTACCTGATATTGGAATTGGCACTCTCAGTGTAACTACGCCGTCTACATATTTTGCTGTACCGACAACCTTTTCATCATCACTTACTGAAATAGGTAATGTTATGTTCTTTTCTATCACAGATGGCCTTTGTCTATAATATACCGTGCCAATGTTCTCTTCAGGTTCCCTTTTTGCATTTATAGATAAGGTATCTCCCACTATTCTAAGTTTTATATCTTTCTTGGCAAAACCTGGCAGATCAATTATAATCAAAAGATCATTGCCATCTTCGACTATGTCTATGGCTGGCATAATAAATTCATAGAATTCCTTGGATCTATTACCTAATTCCCTCATAACCTCTTTAGCCATATATTGTCCTAAACCCATATACATCCATTTCCGTTGAATCGATATAAATCCTTTCTTCTGATATACAAACTAATAGAATGTGTCTAATCTTCTAATTTGTGTGTGCAATCAGATACATTAACTAGACGATGACAATTCAACCGTCCGTGTTGGCAAGCACAACAACAATCATGTTAGCAAAAATAAAATATATTGGAGTTTGATGTTATATTGGGCTAAGAGCCGCTAATGATGTCATTATAGACAAGTTATAGATATATGAATCTGACAAAGCTCTAGATACTACACTATACATCAATGATATACAGACAATAGAGGAATTCGATTACTCTTTATTGGGTTCTTCAACAATTTCGAGATGTTAAAATTAATGAATTCCCAAGTTCCAAAGATAGATAAGCTTGCTGGCATAGAATGCTACTGTACTGACTATAAGGGAATCTGTGGTTCTATAAAGCATAGTAACGAGCAGTTTCGAGTTTCGGAGATAATAGATACATCTTTTCTCGCTAATATATCATCTGTCCAAGATAATCACCACAAGTATCCGCTTTACGTTTTGGAGAAAAAAAATCTTGATTCAAACCACGCAATATTTGAAATTAGAAAGGATCTTGGCATTAATCTGAAAGTTATTGGTCTAAAAGATGCAAAAGCAGTAACAAAACAGTATGCTAGTTCAGAGCAAACAAAAAATATATTAAAAGAAGGAAAAACGGCGCACACACATTTAACTTTGAAAGGCTTTACTAAAACACCAATAGGAAAATCTTCTCTATTTGGAAATACATTTACAATTACCATCCATGATCCCGCTCTTTCAGAAATCTCTTTATTCTTACCAGAGATAAAGAAAATAGCCAACTTTTATGGATTGCAAAGATTTGGAAGCGAAAGAATGGTGACTCATCTAGTCGGAAAAGAAATTGTGAAACGCAATTTTCAAAAAGCGGTAGAACTATTGTTGTCTTATACAACCGAATATGATTCTACAATGAGCATTGAGTTACGGAAGAAAAGCCGTGATCCAAAGAAATATTCTCAAATCATTAGAGAACTTCCTAAACGAATGGATATAGAATACAAAGTAATGTCGGCATTAGAAAAAGGCAAGGGGCCGATAACAGCATTGCGATCTATTCCAATCAATATCCGCAGATTATTTGTTCAGGCTTATCAGGCATATATTTTTAATAAATCTCTAAGTGTCGCAGTAATAAATGGTGAAAATGTACTTGAAAGTAAGGAAGGCGATCTTTGTTTTGAAATAGAGAATTCATCAGTTTTTGGTAGAATAAGAAAATATAATTCTAGTACGGATTTAAATTCACAAACAGTTCCTGCGATTCGTCTAATTGGATATACATTTCAGCCAGGTAAAGGAAGATTTGACACAATTACAGAGAAAATAATGAATATTGAAAACGTAACACCAAGAGAATTTTATATAAAAGAGATGCAAGAATTAAGTGCTCAAGGCGGATTTAGGCAAGCGCCTCTGTGGTGTAAAGACTTTGAATTTAAAGGATCACTTATGGTATCTTTTAAACTTCCAAAAGGATCCTATGCTACGACTCTATTGCGAGAACTAATGAAGCCCGAGGATCCAATTAGAGCGGGATTTTAAGTTTTTTCTCATTGCTACAGCTCGGGCTTATTCCATAATGCAAAATGCAAAAATAATTTTGAAATTTGCATTCCATATATTTAACACGAAATTTCTGTGACATAGATAGGATAATATTTTTCAGGTTCAGGGCAGGTCAAAGTTTTCGGGTTTTGACAATTCACTGGATATGAATTATGTATATCTTAATAAGAATCTGTGAAAGATTAATCAAAACTATATTACTAATCTTCAATTAATCCTTAACATCATAATAAAATAATTATGAATAGAAGCAGCTTCATTTCATAAGAAATAGAAGTAATAATTAATAATACAATAAAAAATAAAAGTAATCAGATAGAGATTAGGCTTATTAACATAGATGAAAGTCGTTTTGAAAACACTAATACAATGGTATGAACTGAAAATCCTAAGAGCGTTCCAAATAGCAAGTTATTATAATTGAAAAATAAATATCGCCAAAGCAGTACTAGCCCAAAAATATTGTAACAAGGTAAACTCCTTATCATTAATACGTTTTTTTCTGTAAAAGAAAAGAAGAGGTTGTGTCCTCATAGTATAAGCCTAGCAATACGATATTATAAATCCTGTATATTTTAAGCCTGTTTTATCTATATTAATAGATAGAAGAATATAAATACTGCATAATGCAATATAGATTTTTCAACTAGTTAATTGAAATATATTATTATTATTTTGAAAGAATATCCGTTGAACAAGAGGTGACTCTACATTTTTTTGGTTAGCAAAATCATTTTCTCATTTTCATATTAGAATATGCTATTTTGATTATAATATAATATCAAAACGATATTGCAATTCTATTTAAGTATATATGTGGTATTTTTAAAGAATAGTAGAGTTTCTATCCTTGATAAAAATAACGTTCTATTATCCAAAATCATTATACTTCCAAGGCAATCTATAAAAATGTATAATAGTTGAAATATTTATGCAAGCAGATTGATGAATAGTTAATGAATTAAAATCAATATAAGGGCCTTAAGCATCTGGTGGGTGTCATAAAACACTAGTTATTGGCTCCTCTTTTCACAAGTTATAAGTCTAAGATATGAAAACAATGTAGTCAAAATAATAAATAGTAATAGAATTTATTCAGGTAACATTTCACTTAGGCTAGACAGGTTTAAGTTAAATAATAAGATAATTGAAAAAGAAATAGTAGAACATCAACCCTCTATAGGGTTGATTCCTGTTATTGATGGGACAGACATACTTTTTGTGACACAGTATCGGCACGCGGTAGGAAAAAATATTTTAGAAATACCTGCAGGAAAAATAGAAAAAGGTGAAACGCCCAAGCAGGCGGCTCTTAGAGAAATGAGAGAAGAAATTGGTTACAGTGGTAAGTTATCACCAGTAATGCAATGGTACTTGGCACCTGGATATGACACCGAACTAATGCACATATTTATTGCAACAAATTTGAAAAAGATAAAGAAAAGAAAAGCAGATCTTGATGACGATGAAAATATCGCAGTTAGACGCATTAAATTTACTTCTGCAATCAAAAAATGCATTAATGGAGAAATTCAAGACGCTAAGACAGTGGCAGCACTCCTTGTTTATGCAAAAGTATTAGAAGCTAAGTGCACACGCATGTAATAAAGACTGTTCTATAACCATTCTGAGTGAATTGAATTATACACTTTCCTTCCATCCTCAGATAGGCAATTTCTCTCGTTTATTAATTTCTGATGTTTAAATGTATATTGCACCTTGTGCAATCATTCTTGTTAATTGCCAAGATATCAATTCTACCTGACTAAGTGGATGCTTGGTCTTATAAGATAATGATAATTTTACAGCCGGCCCCTTTTGAATTTTATGCAAATATGAATCACTAACACTGTATTGGAGAGCAACCTATTATGTGAGATTTGTTGTGGTTCAAATGGAGATTCTAATATGGAGTTACTTGTAGTCTACTCGGCAATGAATGCGCGCCTAAAAAGTTCCACTTTACAAAAGTTCTCTTACTATAAATTCCACCATTCATACCTCCATTTAATTATTAACAATAATTCATTTTTTTGCTCTATGTTCAGATCATACTATTTTTATCTGTCTTAATAAACTCGAAGTTTTTTTGCATATTCTTTTACAATATGTCAAATTAATCTTGTATTATCGCAAATCTGTAATTCTAGTTTCAATTGAGATATGTATATCAAATTTACGATAAAATTTATCTTCTTTTTCATGCGTCTTTAGATATTATCAAAAGAAATGCGCCGTAGATCTTGAGCGAGTACATCTATAAATGATGAAAATCATTCAAATTATCTTTATCTGTCCTTTTACACGTGACAATCATAAATAAAATAATAAATCAGATACATTTTGCAGGAACATAGCGGAGCAAACTAAATTAAGTTCATCGTCAAATAAATAATAACAATTTTGTTGTAAAGCAAAGCTTTTGATAATCCACTTCTGGTTCTATGCTATTTGTTTCAACCTAATCTTATTATTTTGTAATCAAGGCATTCTGACAAGCCTTTCCAATTCCTGTACAGAGTTTATAGGAAGAGAACAGGAAAAGTTTCTGCAAACTAATGCGTAGTCAGATTCCTTTTGATTTTCCTGTACTAAATTTCTTCCCTTGAAAAATGGATAATTTTGTAGTTCTTGTAATTGTGATTCGTTTTCTATGATAGCAATAATACCATTAGGAATAAACTGTCTATTTAACCAGTTTACCATCTCAGAATTCGATCTCTGTTTTTCAGTATTTTTTATAATTGTTATCTCAATAGGTTTCTTTATATAAAGATACATTGCCATTAATAGATGTCCAAACCCAAACGGATTTTCTGATGCAGTTTTTGCGCCTTCTCGCATAATATGCTCCGCCTTGTATAGGTAATCATTGTTTTGAATGAAATGATATAGCCTAAGGAGGTTCGATGCAGCCATTGAATTACCGCTAGGTATAGCGAGATCGTAAAAACTCTTTGTTCT
>JAJNBK010000070.1 GCA_021155845.1 Nitrososphaeraceae archaeon | reverse complement strand
AAGAAAAATAAGAAGATGACCATAATTTTGTTACATTCTATCTATTTCTAACATAAACTAATGGGGTGTGTTATGTTCAAACAAAAAAAGGGTTATAGCGTGGAAAGAAATTCATATGCATTAAATTGATATTAAATTGATAGCAACCATTCACTCTCATGGTCCACACATCGACACATCCTGTTAATGTATCTGCCATATTTGGAGAATCCATCAGTTACTTATTGTTGATTAAAGATGATTATTTCTTTTTAATACATAGAACCTGCGCTTGTGCCTCTCTGCAAATTTGCGTAGGCAACCTTTGCATATCTTACTACATTATATATCCTGAGGCTTTTCCTTTTCTTATGATGACAAGTCAGAAGCGAATTGAATCGTTATGTACATTTTGCAATGAGTAGATAAAATCTTTGTACAGTACATCTACTGCGGCCATTTCTATCAATTCTCCCTGCGCAACCATAGAAGCATGTTCATAAATATCTAAGTTTTTTACCCTATCAACAAACATAGAATCTGTCATTCCATTCTTTTTTGCTCTTTCCATCAGGAAGAATAGTATTCTATCTAAGTGGTAATTTATATGAATATCTTTTGCTTCTTCCAAGTCTACGCTATATATATTTGATATTTTAATGTTTATTCTTATTTCGTCTTCTTTAACCTTGTTCCTGTGTTCGATATCCACAGCTCTTCTGCCTCTCAATTTTAAAGATTTAACATTGGGCTCATCATTTGAATTTTGCATTTATTTCTAAAATCAAAACAATTATTCATTTTGTCCTTATTAAGTTATCTTTTTATACTTACTAATTATCTATTACTAATGCGGGCGCCTTTATATACGAGAATTGATCATTTGCTTCTTTTTCTTATACTTCCTAGATATATGCAATTTTACTTAGATAATTTATTTGATGCTAAATGACTATGCGATGGCAGTATTTATGGTCATAAATTTACTCTTACCTATACATATAATGAAGAAAGGTAGTACGATATACTTATTTCTTCTGTTGATTTGACTAATTTCATAAAATTATTATCAATACAAAAAATAATATCTTAACTTTTATCGGAGATAGTTTGAATATAGTAAATCATAATAGAAAATATAGAGGGCAGAGAGACACTCTTTAATACTGACATAATACCGCTCACTGAAATATGTGTATTTGTATATGTATATAACATCATGTATGACTCCCCTTGTAATCAAATAGTATTATGACTTCATTTCCGATTGCAAGAAACGAATAATCCAGATTCTTGATCTCCTTTTCAGAACCTCAAACTTTGCAAATCATCCTCCCTAATTGTTTTTGTTTTATCTCCCTGTCGATATGACAACTATTACAGACAAAAACTCTATTGCACGGTTTCCATTTACAATATTTAATCAGGGCTATTGGGAATAGTATACTTCTTAATCCATGAATACTACTACTTTAAACAAAAAAAATTTAGGAAGGATAAAAGGTATTTTTCTTTAGACTGATATTTCGTATTTGAGTGTTCTATTGACTATATAGTAATTAATCTATTCTCAAGCATACTTCTATGCACTATCTTATTTTTTCTCTCTTTTGAAGTTGGTTTATTGTTCCTAAATACCTACTGTGACGCTCTTAATATTACACTTTCTAGAATTTTGTATGCTCAGATAAGCCCTATTAGCATGATGCGTGTCTATCTCCATGATTGTTTTCTAATTGTAATTCCAGCCCAAATAAGCAACCAAGTATATACAAATGTTGTAAGGAAGGTAAATAGTGGACGATATAACCACAATTTATCGCCAGGATTACGTAATCTGAAGTCTACTCCATAAATCATTCCTGTAAACATTATTCCTGACAACCAAAGTACAGGTGATAAAATATCCCCTGCAAGTGGCAGCATGACTACTGCGTGCAGTAGAATAAATGGACGGATAAATTTCATGCCAGTCTGTACGTAATACAACATCGCCGCATAAAATGGACGTTTCCAGTATATTCTGCCTGTTGAAGATAGACTTCTGATGAAACTCTTTTTCCATCTTATCTGTTGTTTTACAAGTGCTGAAATAGTGTCAGGCACTCCTATGCTTACTCTAATACTTGAACTAAATAACACTTTCCAATAGGGTTTGGAAGTATCGTTATCATCCATATCTGCATCTGAAGACGATTTCATCATAACTAGATCATCATTTCCAGTTTGTAGTATTGGAATCTTTCGATGAGACTCCTCTTCCTTATGTAAATTATTTTCATTTAAAACAACCTTTGATCCAAGCACACGTGCAGTCATACGTCTATCAGTACAGAATTTAAAGTTTACACCTAAAAAGCGGTCGTGGGCCCACTCGTGGATAAAATCCTGTACAGCTGCTCTTTTATAGAAACTCAGAGATCCTGAGCAGCAAGTAAGTGAATTAAATGAGCTTTCGGCTCCCTTTATTACTCTATACGATCCATCAATGTATACTTGTTGCATTTTTAGTAGTATATTACCCGTATGCGCACCTCTAACTTTTCCCTGCGCTGTCAAGGCTCCAAGTAGCCTATCTGACATAAAGATCTTTGCTGCTTTTTCAACGGCATCACCTGCCATATCACAGTCACTATCCATAAAAGCGTAAATTTCTCCTTTCGCGATCTCACTTGCTGCTTCAATTGCTCTTTTTTTACCGACACTTTTAGATAAGTGAAGGATACGAATATTCTCTGATCCCACTTCTGCTCGGATTTGATCTAGAATTTTAGGTGTAGTGTCGGTACTAGCATCGTCTACTATTATGACTTCTTTATTTTTATATGATTGATTAACGCAAGACATAACGCAGTTTCTGATGTTATCTCCTTCATTTTTTACTGGTACTACAATTGAAATAAGGGGCTGTTTAACATTTGAAAGGTCAACGTCTTTTGCTTTATGATAAGGATCTCTATATCTTAGCCAAGCTAATGTCAATATATTAAACAAGATAAAAGTTGTGAGAAAGCTGTAGATCCCCAATAATCTATCCATTATAGTTAACAATAAGTAAATTTTAACAACCAAAACGACAGCAACGGCAGCGAGTATAAAGAACCTTACCATCCATCGCTTCTTGTCTAGTTCTCTAACCTTTGTCTTATGCTTCTGGAGAGTCAAGTCCTAAACCTCTGAATATATTGCTTTATAGTTAAATAACTACCTAACTGAACAATTACGTTAAAATGTTTGATATAGCTAGGATTTACAACATATCTTAGCCCTGAGTACAACAATTCTATAGTCATGGATATTCACAGTTACACTATATAGTCACTATTCAAATATAACTCTAATTTATTATTGTAGACATTTTATTATTAAATAAAGTATTTATTATATATTATATGTAAATATATCTTTTATTCTTCTATAATAATATTATAACTTCTTGATATATAACTTTATATTTAACAATAATATTTGAGTTGATGTTTCTATTATTGGTAACTCTTTGGTTAGCTATACTCTTGGTATTGGATTATAGATTACTCGGTTTTATAACTCGACAAAAAAAGGGTGATGTGAAAGTTCATGAAATGTTCATGAAATGTTCATGAACAAGTTCATTATGTAGCAACACTAAATAACACTAGAATTTATAATTTTGTTTTTTTATGAGCTTTTTCTCGTTTTTGCTTGCAAATTCACTAGCTTTGTTATATATATCTATCATTCAATTGTGTTCTACTAGTTTGCTACATCTCTCCTCTCCGCATAGAATTCTCTCTCTTTCTCTCTTATATGAGGAATTGTAAATAATGCGTTATTATATTCAGTATTACAACATATATGCATAGCATATACTGTCACATCTCTATGTAGGTATCTATTATTATATGTGTGGATATCTAGGTCTGCTTCGCACATACTCTTCTAGCTAATGTTTACAGAAACTTTTCTCTTACACATAATATGTTTTTGATTCTAATTACTAGATATGATGAATATAACGAATTCCAAGGATTATTATTAATATAGTCTTTTCTTGCAGGTGTTCAACTGCAAGATCCATAGTCATGCATTATATTATTATTTCATACTTTTATTTAGCATATGTTCATTGTCATCAATGACAAATATCGATAACAAATTCTAACAAACTCTTCTCCTTATCTTTTGAAATAAGATATCTTATTCTTCTTTGGCTTATTATGTTTTTGAATTTAATTCCATGCTGAAAATATAATTCTCTATATATATATATATATACATATATATAGTAAACTAAGACAAAGATCTCTTTTTTTAGGATACTTTTCCAATATTATGATTTGAAAAAGTCAAAATAATTATGATGTAACCTATTAGTGAGCACTAATAGACAGATTCTAGTTGCTTTATATCAAAGAAAATTGGGCTCTTAATTTATGTCAGAAAATTATGTTGCCTTAGCTGACACCATAGGTATTGTTGCTGGAGTATTGGTATTATCATCATTCATTCCACAACTGCTCAAGGCATTTAAGACAAAGAGGATGATCGATGTCTCAATTTATCTCATGGGACTGATAGCAACTGGAATGTTTTTGTGGATAATATATGGTATTATAAGAAGTGACCTCATAATAATCGGTACAAACGTAAGCGGATTCATTCTGAATGTTATTCTAATAGGATTAAAGTTAAGATATGATAAAAACACAAGCATTGAATCACCATCATATTGATTTCAAATATATAGTTACTAGTGCAAATTATAGTTAAGAATTATCTATTTCTTTTTAAAATTTATTAATTTTATACTTGTATTTATCATACTATCATATCTGTCGTTTATGAACTTCTAGTTAACTGGATAGAAAAGTCTTTTTTTATATATACAATTAACTCTATTCCCATTACGATTCATTATTTAGATTAAAAGGATCGTGTTATTATCATCTATTATCTCACACTTCTAATAGTCTTTTTCACTTTAGAGATCGTTTATCTCATTTAAAGATAATCCGTATTTCCATTCATATTTTTCCATTTTATTTATATATGAAAGCAAAACATCTTCGAGAGCATTTAAAGCGCTCTGTCCTTTCTGAATACTAGCCTTCATGGGAGCACCTGTTGCTCCCGTATTTGTTAGCTCATTAAACTTAAAGTAAATTCTT
>JAJNBK010000069.1 GCA_021155845.1 Nitrososphaeraceae archaeon | reverse complement strand
GTATTTCATGGTCTTATCACTAGCTCTCTCTTCTCTGTATTTAATTTATTCTTAATCTTGTCTTTCTTATATTATCTTGTGTATTTTAACATCGAAAATTTCATGCAGAATATGTTTAAGAAAAAATGCTTTGAAAGTAAAAGTCATTACCATTCTGATCCTATGATTGGTATCAATCTATGACTCTTCGCTGCTTATTTCTTCTAATGATTTTCCTCTAGTCTTGGATCCATATATTGTTATGATAACAGTTGCGATCAAAGAAAATGACGCTATTACTAGCATTAAGTTTAAGAACCCTGATGGTTGGAACAAAACAAATAAAATAGGTCCTAGTGCGGCAAGTCCGCGACTAATTCCTTCAACTATTCCAGAACTAAACGAACGTACTTTAGTAGGAAAACTCTCAGAAGTGTAAGCAAGTAAACTCGAGATAAGCCACGCATTCGATGCAAATGCTATGAACCCGGCAACAACTAATCCATTATAATTATCGATTAAAAATCCACGTAAAATAAATGCGATGCTCATTATACTACTGGCTATTGCAATTTGATGTTTTCTCTCTATTTTATCGGCCAGTGGAAGCGATAGGAGACCTCCTGCGATAAAACCAAAACTGCTTAAAGTATTAATTGATATTGATTCATTCAATGAATAACCCTGATTAACGTACTCTACGACAAGTAACAAAGATGCATATACCGGTATTAATACAAGAAACCATATAGCTACAAAGAATAGGACCTTTAACATTACTAGCTTATTCTTAAAGGTTCTCAAACTGAACTTTCTCGATGAATAAAGAGTTTTGTTATTTGCTTCTAACGGAGCGATGCCTAAAGTCATTAGAACAGAATTTAACTGATGGGTTTTTCCCTTTGCCAAAAGCCAGCGGAATGATTCTGGCATTTGAATTCTAAAGGGCAATGAAATAAGCGCAACAGTACCAGCTATAGCCAATACTATCCGCCAGCTGTCTATTCCAATAACTTGACCTTGTTGAATTAATAGAAAGGAAATAGGCCCCGAAGATGTCAGGCCTGCCCAACCAATCAATATTATAATGGAAGTGTATTTGCCACGTTTTGATTTCGGAGACATCTCTCCTATATATGAGGACACAATAGCTATCTCAGCACCAATTCCGATTCCCGTTAACAATCTGAATAGTGCCATTTGTGTCATGTCTTGAGATGACGCTGCTAAAATGGAGCCAAGTCCTAAAAGCAGAATTGAAAGTATGAATGCGGGCTTTCTTCCATGTGTATCAGCAAATACAGTAATGCAAATCGCTCCAATTACGTAACCAAATATAGTCATTGAAGCACCATAGGCTATTTCTGCATCTCCAATATTCCAAATTGTTTTTAAAATAGGTGAAATATATGAATAATTTGTTATATCATAATATGTGAAGAAACTCGCTAGACTTATGGCAATTATTACACTCGTTTTAAGTGGAATTTTTTGTAAAGCATCTATTCTTGATCCCAATTCGTCTATGAGATTATCATCATTATTGAACTTCGTCATTCTGAAGTTAATTATAGTACAGACAATGAACTAGTACTTAATTTTGATCGCTTAACAGTATTAATAGCTTATAATAATAATAAAATATCTACTATATAAGATAATTATCTTGGCGAGTTTTTTATCCAATTAGTACTGTTACTACTAAAATATAATAATCATATCACTGGAAACTATTTCGTATTTCTACTCGTAAAAATATATGGATGCCCAGATAGTTGTGTTATCTAAAGTTATGTATAGACCAATGTTTTGGATAAACAGTTCACTCTACGGAATATCTCCCGACAAAACACGTCATTCTTTCTGGTTTTCCTTTGTTTGAATAAGGTATTATATTATTATAAAGTAGATTATATTATCTTACTATTTTAAAATATTATTATAGATCATTAATTTATGATTTTGAATCAACTATTTTCTAGTTGTTGTTGTTGTTTTCTGTTATTGGTAACATTCTTGGACATCCCACCCTGTAAATTCTGTTTGTTTTTTAATACTTCACAAAAAAAGAGTGCCTGAACCATTCCGAACTGGTACCGAACGTTCATGAACTTTTGTTATTATGTGGCTACGCTAAATACTATTAGAATTTATAATTTTGTTTTTTTATGAGCTTTTTCTCATTTTTGCTTGCGGATGTTTAACTGCAAATCCATAACCATAGGCTCTGATAACTGATCTGTTTCATAGTATACTCTAAAGCGGGTTATCCTAATAATTCATGGACATAGTGAGGACGTCGATAGGAGGACAACAAACCATAATTGCTTATCGCCTTGTACACCTATATTTCAGTTCTAGAAGTAGTAGACTGGCATCAAGTCACAGAACCAATGATTAATAGGAGACACACATATAGATCTAGAGGAAATGGGTTCAGAAATATTTTGAATGTGCACAGACAGATTCAATGCAAATAGACATTGATTAAGGAAATATTTCTTGATGCGACTCTTAAAAATATGGACAGTGATGCTATTTGTTGTCGATAGCATACGAACCTGATATCAAGTTATGCATAATACCATAAATTTAATCTACAATTTAAAGAGAATCTAATTACACTTTGTTATAGAGAATTTCTTTTATATGCTTATTATCTAATAAACTGTCAATAAGTTTTATTCTTTCTTCTTCAGGGAGATCATTAGATATTTCAAGTGAATCAATTGCCTTAAGTCTCCAGTAATTATTGACTGCTTTTTCAATTATTGTTTGAGCATCATAGATCACTTTACCAAATGCGGTCAAAGAATGCTTTCCTTTCTTTCTCCTTACTAATCCAGCTTTTGTCATCCTAGATAATCTTGAATAGTACTGTTTACGAGTAAGATTTGTTTTAGTTCTAAGACCATCACTGTCTTCACTGTTAATCGCAATGATCCTAAACAGTTCTAAAGATTCTTTATCAGAAATAGCGGTGATTACCTTATCCGCTGTCTGCTGAAGAACTGCCATTATCTTTGTTTGTGCGTATTCTGTCATCATTATTATATTTTCATTTCCAAAACTTAGTAATTTTATTCATTTTGTGATTAGTCTTAGAAAAATATTAAGTTAATTATCATCTAATAGATATCAATATAGTTATTTAATGTTAGGAGTTTAGCACAAAGACATGGATTATAATAGTAGAAAATAATATTTTTGGGCTGATAATATTTCTTGGTTTAATGTAAATTACCTCATTGTGCGTTTATCTCTTTTCTATTTTTGCTAAAAGGGTTCTTGCATGAATAGTCTTCGGAAGGTGTCTTTTAATCTTTACATACTACATGTACCCACACACGAAGGATCTTCTGTAGACGGTAGTATAAAAGATGCGACCTTTATACAGTATGTACTCCACCAATATAGCTAATTCGTTTCTCATAAATTAGAGTCGCTTAAATAAAAGATAATATACATATAATTGAATATCTTTATACTTCAAAGATCGGTCCATATAGGTATACATGAATCTGCAACTTATTCTATAATGGTATAAATTCTATGTATATGGCCGCAATACTTATCTTAATCTATCATTACTTTTAAAGCTAGACTCAACTACTACAGTACATTCTCCTGCCATTTCAACTGATACAGTTCATGATCAAGATATTATATTAGAAAAGTTATAGGTCATTTAAGAATATAAATAAGTAAAAGACTAATGTATAGTCTCTAACACATAATAATGCAATAATTTATAATTCATATACTCTTACGTAACTTATCTAAAATAGCTGCCCAAATATGAATTCACACGAGATACTTCTATTTTATTAATATCTCTTGCTCTTACGCGTAATTAAAATTCCGAGATTGTTCTTTATTAAATAATAATATATATATAAAACATTCATGTTTATGTTACCTGCGAAATGTTAGCAATACCAGCCTCAGAGAAGACATCGTTTGAAAGTATTACAAAGTTATTATCTGTTTTATCTAAAAAAAACAATTTAATGTTATTTATGTCTGCTAAAAATGGCCTCTTGGCTGACTCATCGTCACCTCATAATGCAGGACTTTCTAAAAAAATATATTATACAAGCTTAAAACAACTTATTAATTCTGGACTTGTCATAAAAACTGGAGGGAAATATCTTCATACTTCATTGGGGTCCGTCATTTATGAAGCACATATTCTAAAATTGACTGAACAAATGAGAAATACAAAACAGTTACAGATGATCGATACTTTGAAGTATAGTGGTGGTTTTTCTGATACTGACATTGAGAACTTCATGAATAAGTTAACTGGCGTTCGCACATCCACTCCGGATGTTCCAGCGAAAATTGAAATTGTATGGACATATGAGGACCTGGTATCTGCAATAGTTGAACGTACCGAATTCTGCAGGAATGAGATTTTGCTTGCATCCAGATACTTTAATGAAATAATAATTAACAGTATCCTCCGCAAGGCGAAAATAGGACTCGATGTAAAAGTTATCTCTGAAAAATCATTAGTCACACAATTCTTTGAACAAAATAATCCTATGATATTAAATGATAAAAATTCATTAGAACGTTCAAATGTTGTTGGAAATCCTTGGTATCCGGGCAAGATAGATAGACAGGTAGGAAATGTTCCATTTAGCATTATAATCTTCGATCGTAAGGAAGTAGGTATAGAATTCATCGATGCAAATGAACCAAAGATCTTTAAAGGTGCTATTTTCATAAGAGATGAACAAAC
>JAJNBK010000068.1 GCA_021155845.1 Nitrososphaeraceae archaeon | reverse complement strand
TCCATTCTAACTTTAGTATAAAATCATTGTATTTCTTTTTAGTATGCCACAAAAGACCCATTCCTCCTTGGGAAAGAAGAGCTTTTTCACTTTCCATTACTATGAAGTTGCCTTCACCTATCATCTTCCAGCAATCTAAGGACTTGCCATCAAAGAGAATTGTAAAATTATTTTTATTATTATCTTCTTTTTTCAAATTGATTTCTCACATCTTGTTTAGTTTAAACTATAGTTTGATATAGTTGATGACCTGCCACAAAGTATAACTATAAACTCTATAGTATTGCTCCATATCTTGGAAGATCGCTTTTAGATATTTTATCTCCAAACCAGCTTCTATGAGTACTATCGTTGATTTTGTTGTTCTATGCCGTGCTTGTGCTGGCTCGAAGGTATCTATAGATATAAAAAAGGTGTTAGAATAAAAGATAAAATTAATATTATATGTAATTTCTTCATCCTCAATCACTATTTAGTTTTGCTATAATGATTTTAATAGCTATAGTAAATCTCTATGATGACTTAACTCGAGATACAGTTAATAGTATTGCTAGATGATAACTAAGATTACTAATGCTACTGCTATCTGCTTTGACGTTGTTGATTGCGCTCAAGATATTCATGATTAGTAATAAAAATAGTAATAGTCTAATAATATGGAAAGTTCATATTACAAATCTCTCTTTTTCTCGGCCATAAACATATTTCCTTTCTCTCCATATTATTGACTTTCTTATTTGACATCAATAATGGAGCAATATTATAGAGACAAGCAAGAACTACAAAAATTGCACCAAAGAAGATAAGTATAGCGTACATGGATGTCTGCCTGTGTTGTTTGACAGCCTTTATTGCTGCCTCAATAATTAGCGTAATACAAGATACTATGTCTAAAAATAATATAAGACGAAAGTCGAATTGAGGAAAAAATTGTGTGGCATAAACGTAAAGGTAAATTGCTGGATAGTAACTGATAAAATGTAAGGAAGAAGCATAAATGGCAAAGTAGACATAAAAATTATAATTAGTAAATTCTTAACGACTTTAAATTTATTTTTGATTACAATAGGATCAAGTGTTCTTCCTATACCGTGCCATAGAGTAAGAAGGTCACGAGACCAAAGAGATGACACCATATCATCTATCCTTACAATCTTCATATTGTAGCCGGCTTCCTTAATACGTACTCCAAGCACTCTGTCCTCCTATACTGCCTTAGAAACAGATTGAAATGCTCCTACCCCTTCAAGTACTGTTTTATGTATCAAAAAAAAACTTCCCATAAGATATGCTACTTTTGACTTTTGATTGTTTACATCAGTATGTTTACGCCAAAGAGAACAGATACTAAATCCCATAGAGGTATTATAATCTTTGACCAAAAATCGCGGGGAGATCTATAGATGGTATACCACTTAACACATCTAAATTTTGTATCTGCATATATGAAATAGTAAGCAAAATTGTATCTTTGCTGCTATAGTAGGTATCAGCATCGGTTAATAACAATATACTTCCACTGCTCTGTAGATATCCTTGCTGTAAAGTCCATGTCTTGCCAGTCCAGTTGTCAGGTTTATGAGTCAAAGATATAATCTTCAACCTATTGTTTGCTGGTACTATAGTTCTTTCTATCTCTTTCATTATTTTCAATGTATCATCAGTTGAATTATCATCTATTACAATTACTTCAAAATTTGGATAATTCTGAGCAAGCAAAGATACATCTTTCAATATTATCTTGTTCGTTTCTAGATGGCACAACGACACTTACAAACGGGTAAATGAAAGGATCATTGGTAAACATCTTTTTTTTGGAATAATAATAAGGATTATAATTATGATTACTAAATGACGATATTATGCTTTTCTTTAATATCTGTGACGGTGAAAGAAACAGCATCTTTCTTGTTTATGATGGAGTATAGGAATAAGAAGATAAGACCTGAGAGAAATGATAAAGACATACATATATGAAGCAATTATCAATATAAATTAAATGAATAACAAAGATTCACTTGTATTACTGCTGTTCCAAAGAGAATAAGAATCAATTGCCATACCTTACTGCTTACTAGTTAGTATAATTAAAAGATATAACAATCTAAATCTTGTATTTTATCGGCTTCTCCTTCTTTTTATCTTTATGAAAAACAAATAGAATCCTAAATTTGGAAATTTGTTATTTTATCGACATTTTAAGAATACCATTCTGATTGTTTATTTGTAACTAGTTTATTCAGAAACAATCTTTTCAGCATTTTAATATTTTCCACGTCTGCTATACTTAGAATACTACTACTAAATTTCGTCTGCTGCCCTAGCAATCACTTCAGAAAGTGCTGGATGGATATGAATAGTTCTTGAAATGCTGTCGATAGTACCATCACCTACTCTCATAGCTACCAAAACTTCATGAATAAGGATAGATGCATGGCTCCCTATAATATGACAGCCAAGAATTTTTCTACTTTTTCCATCTACAAGAAACTTTACAAAACCATCTCTATCTTCAATTGCTTTTCCCATTCCTGTATTGATATATGGATAAACTGATCTCTGGTAGTCTATGCTCTTCTTCTTGAGTTCCTGCTCTGTAAAACCTACTCCAGCAACCTGTGGTGAGCTAAAGATAGCATGAGGCATTGCAGTATAATCGACTGCAACTTTTCTATTAGGATGCAACATATTGTTGAAAGCATATTGAGATTCATGATTAGCATTATGCTTAAATTGATATCGTCCCACTGCATCTCCAAGTGCAAATATTCCTTTAACATTAGTTTCAAGATAGTCATCTGTTATTATGAAACCTTTTTCATCAACTTTTACTCCTGCTTTTTCAATATCAAGGATGTCTGAATTTGGAATTCGGCCTACAGCAAGAAGAAGTTGATCAGAATCGAGTTCCAGTGATTTTCTACCATCGGAGTTTTTTGCTATAATCTGAAATATAGAATCAGCATCATTATCGCTATTCCTCTTACTCTTTGAAACAGACTCTGTTTCATATCCTAAATACACATTATACTTTTTAGAAAACACTTCTGTGAATTTTTTTGAAATTTCTTCATCTTCCTTTGGAATGAGCGCATCTCCAAGCTGAACGATGTTAATTTCTGTTCCAAGAGAGCCAAAAAAGTGAGCTAATTCACATGTTATGTATCCTCCACCTATAAAGGTAATAACACGTGGTTGTTTTTTTAGACGTAATGCTTCATCACTAGTAATGTAACTGCTTCCTTCTAGACCTTTTATTTTTTTGGAATTTGAGGTCTCGTTCCAGAAGCAATTAATATTTTCTCTGCAGTTATTTTTTCATTATCTCCAATCAAGATTGTTTTTTCTCCAACGAACTTGCATTCTTTTGCAGAGTTTTGGATTTTCTATATCTTTAAAGGCATTCTTAATTTGACCTGAATTATGATCAGTTATATTATTAACTCGCTCAACTATTTTTTGAAAATTAACTGACAACCCATCAACTTCAATTCCAAAAAGATTTGCGTTCTTGATTATTTCAGCCACATCCGCACTATGTATAAGTAATTTAGATGGAATGCAACCTCTATTAAGACAAGTTCCACCCATTCTATCCTTCTCGATAATTGCTACTTTAAGACCATTCTGTGTTGCAGCATTAGTGACATCGAGTCCAGAACCGCTACCAATGACGATAAGATCAAACTTCTGCAATTGTCTATTATAAATCAAGTCATCATTATATTATAAAGATAACATCCATTATAGTAGCACATATTAAAGAATGGCGTTAGGATTCAATTAATTAATCTTAAATAAAATTTTAACCAATAATTAGTGATAAAATGATGTGTTTTCTACAAGAGCGAAATTGTAGTTGGAAGAGATGTGGGTGTATTCTGTATAATCAGATTGTTACATTTTATGATATATATCTATAATTCACTAAAATTCAATGTTAGATAGAATAAGCTAGCATTGGACAAGCAATTATTCTAACAGAATATCTAAAAGATACATATACATACTTCTATTATTATACTCTATCAGATTCAACTCTACTAGTCAATCTCATTATGAAAATATTTATTTAAATATTAAGATATTCTTAAACATTCTTAATATATAACTTTAATATATTTTCCTTTATTTATTTTTACACTTGTAGATAGTTTTTCTTTAATATCTTCTTTTATCTCTAGCTTTTATTGTAAATAATGTATTTATTATTTCTCTTTTTTATCCTCATTGTATTTACTTCATATAAAATTTTAATTACCGTCATATTTCCGTTACATATTACATAATTCATCTTTTCCTTTTATTTCTCTCTTCAACTTCTTCTATCTTAGGCTGACAGTTAGCTGTTGTTGATGCATATGCTCTAGTAGATCATCTTTTTTCTTTATCTTCTAGAACACTATTTGATAGCAAAATATTAAGTCGTCATAGTCTTCCCACATTTAATAATTCTTTTTTATACGATGTTTTCGTTTAATATTAACGTAAGAAGAGCTGCTCTCAATTCCTTATTTCACTATTGATAGTATATGTACCCTTTACTTTTTCATATTCTTGTAAATCCGGGAAACGCTCTCTTTGTATTCTCGTAACATAAATTACATCAAGTTTAGACAAAAGATCATCGTCAAGTTGACTATATTCATAAATATTTAATTTATTTGCAATATCATAGATAGATTCCTTTCTGATTGATAATGTAGGAGGTGACACCAAATGAACATCTACTTTGTAATTTGCCAAACCGTATAATAATGAATAGACTGTTCTGCCATATTTTAAATCGCCAACAATGCTTATTGCAAGACCATCAATTTTCTTTTTCTCTTTATTTATTGTATACAGATCAAGCATTGCTTGTGTCGGATGTTCTTCACTTCCACTACCTGCATTAATTATTGGATTCTTTGATAATTCTCCAGCGAATCTACTTGAACCATCAAGTGGGTGTCGTAATACAATAACATCAGAATAAAGATCCATTGTTCGAATAGTATCAGCAAGACTCTCGCCTTTTTCAATAGAAGAGGATTTAGGATCAAAGATACCAATAGAGCTTCCACCTAGAGATGCCATAGCTGCCTCGAAACTCATTCGGGTTCTGGTGCTAGGTTCATAAAAGATATATCCAAGGGTTCTTCCCTTTCCAAGTTCACTCTTTTCATTTGGTTTCAGACCATTAATTTTATCGGTAGTTGAGAAAATGTATTCAAGATCTTGTTTGCTGAAATCTTTAATTGAAACAATGTCTCCTATAATAAAGATTGACGCCTTAATCTTTATTAATTGCCTGATTGGATTATTGCGACTTGATTCTTGGAGTATTATACCGTATCTCTACATGATCTCATTATTTGTAATAAAAAATTAACTATAAATCCGAGATTATTATCGATATATTGTATTGTGTGCACAGATATAATCTTCTTTTAGAAATCTCAAAATCCATAGGTTCATATGCACATTTTAATAAAAATTTAATATTCCCGAATATCGGATTATTTGTAAGAGCTAATGACAGAATAATAATAGTGCCTTTTGGTTTTGCAGAAACAAAGACCACCAAACTAATGGAATATTTACAGGTAGAAGATGAAGTCTGTGCCTCTGTTGGAGGCACAAGACTTATCGGTCCCATGACTGTAATGAATAACAACGGAATTTTAGTTCCATCCATTGCCTCTGATGAGGAGATCGAGATTCTAAGAAAGGCAAGTGGTCTTAATGTTGAGCGTTTAAAGAGTAAATTTACAGCAATAGGAAATTTGATTTCAACTAATGATAACGGTGCACTGCTATCTCCTCTCTTTGAAGGTGAAATAGACCAACAGGTTCAAGACATATTGGGAGTACCAGTTTATTCAATGACCGTTGGCGGATTTATTCAGACTGGATCAATGGTCAGGAATTATTGCAAATTCAAAATCGGTAATTGTTGGAAGTTTGACTAGCGGTCCTGAATTGATTATGCTTAGTAGAGCATTCAAAGCTTAGATTATCTCGTAATCGAATTGAATACTGCACAGAGGAAACGAACTGCTACAGTGTAAGTGTAATACCAATGCTAATTCATCTTACTCTCATAGAAGTTATTGAAGTGAGCGTTTCTAAAATGAAAAAGCTTTATCACATATTTCTACAGCAAGAGGAAATCAATGCTTCTTAGATATTAAAATATAAATCAGTTCACAACTTATATTTCGAGGAGACAAATCTTATTATTATTAATTATTATCAAGCATTGAAAACAAATATTTACCAACAATGCTTCTAGACCGAAGAATAGCATTCATTGACTTATGACAACTACCTAACAGGCTCCCATATTATCTCTTATTAATGCAATGCTTCCATTAAAAATTAGTTTGGTGAATATACATAAATTAAAAGATTGTTTATGCATACAAGCAATAAGAATACAAAATAGTCAGATCAGACATTAAACCATACCTATGCGATGAGAATAGTAACAAGATATATTGTGATTGATAATGATAGTTCTCTGGCGTGAAGCATGGCTAAAGCCACTTTCTGATTTTGAGATAGGATCGGAGATATGTAAATCTTGTAAGCAGATGTTTAAAGATATTGATTTTGTTACATCTTGTGAATTTTGCCAGATAGGGATAATGCACAACAACTGTGCAGATAATCATATTTTGGAGAATCATAAAAAGGAGATTGAGAAAAAAATAGAGTCACAACGAGATAGGCGTCTGCATGATTATCAGTGATTATTATCATTTTGGATACATCCTATACCTATTAGAATCCTGCAAGAATTCAATGATATTTATCAAAACATGAATACGACTAGTATAGCTCCTATCTCGCCATGACGGATGGTTAAATGGCAAAATCAAATTATTTTTATATTTTTGTCGTGTAGATCTGATTCTTCATGTCTTTAAATGGAAGAAATATTCCACAACCTATTCAAAAGCAGCTTAGACGAGAAGCTAATTTTGGATGTGCTTTATGTGGCTGTCCAATAATAGAATATGCTCATATTATTCCGTATCGTAATATTCAGGCATATCTTCCTGAAAATATTGTAGCTCTATGTCCTAATCATTATACAAATTTTGATAGAGGAGAATTTTCAGACTCATATTTGCGGGATGCAAAGAACAACCCCCATAACAAGACATACATACAAGATGCCTTTTTTATAGATTCACAGGATATAGCTGTGAATGTAGGTAAGTCTAAATTTATCAATACTTCCAGAATTTTGGCAGTAAATGATTTTGATATTATCTCTATCAAGAGAGAAAATGAAAGATATATACTGTTGGACCTTAACTTTTTTGATAAATTAAACAATTTGATTGCAGTTGTCTATGAAAATAGTTGGACCGCTGAAAAAACAGCAAGTGCAGTTTGGGAGATAGTCTACAAACCGCATCATTTGGTGATCCGAAATATTTCAAGAAATTTATTCTTTGAATCTAAAATAGAAAATGAAGAACTCTTCATTACTGCTAATATGTATTACAATGCTATTCCTTTAAGCATTACTAATGATGGCATATGGCTCAGCGAAAATGAGATGGGTATCGAGCTTAAAGGACATGTTTTGAAAAATTATGATATAGGAATAAATGCTCAGACATACTATTGAATAAACTCAATAAATGGTCAAAAATGAGTAATGTTCACTGCTTTATTTAGTATTAAAAAAGATGAAGGATTTTAAAGTGGCACATAAATATCTACAGACTAAAGTTACAATAAATAACTTTGATTTAACGGTATATTTAGCCATGACTAATGAACAGATCATTAAAGGTTTGGTTATCAAAGATCAATTAAAAGAAAATGAGGGTATGCTGTTTGTTTATCAACTACCAGCAAAATATACATTTTCTATGAGAGGCATGAAATTTCCAATTGATATTATTTGGTTAGACAATGCTCGTAAGGTGATTC
>JAJNBK010000067.1 GCA_021155845.1 Nitrososphaeraceae archaeon | reverse complement strand
CTTAAATCTTAGATATGGGATCTCTCGACCCTTTTGACAAATGCAGACAGTCTTTAGATTTTCATCTTTAGATCCATCCATAATTTCTAATGCAGAATGACTTCCTATTGTGCCAATAGTAATATCCTTTAAGTTATATTGATTGACAATGCGATTAACTTCGTGACGAGTAATCAATCTTATACTAAGGCTCAGGAGGATTATAATAAAAAGTTTCTAATAGTTAAAAGAGAAATTACCATTCTTTATCTTGTTCTTTTTAATTTCTGTTCAACTCCAAAGCCAACTATATATATAGTTATTGAGATGTTATCGTTAACATATTATAATGATCTATTCGATAAAATCTAGTATTATTAAGACTGCTTAAATCATCTAAAAGAGTTCTTTGCGTTAGCTCAATCCTTTCATTATGAGGATTATCCAGAATTTTTCGTACTTTTTCTGCTCTGGCAGTCCCAAAACCGGGAATCCTTGCAAGATCTGCAACAGATGCATTTAGCGCACGCTGGGGCGTCTGAAATTTTTTAAGCATTCTTACCGCCAGTTTGTCTCCGATTCCTGGTAAAGAAGAGAGAATTGATAGCTGTTGCGCGTATAGTGGGTTTCCCTTTTTTATCCTCTTTAACAAAGGACCAGTATTTTGGCCTTCTTGTAATGATTTGTTTACCATAGTAATAAGTAACTGTGATGTATAATGAGCAGAAGGTGTATGTATAATTGGGATTCTAAAGTCTAGCGTTACTTTAGCTATTGCGTCATATGCTAAGGGAATTCTTTCTACTAATATTTTTAATTTGTCATCATCTATTTCTATAGGGACTTTGAGTAATTCTATGATATTTCCTTCAATAATCACTATAGGTTTGGAATAGTATTGAGCAAGTTCTGAGCATTGCACAAATAATCTTCCATCATAGATAGAGCTGATTAGATCATGAATGGTTTTTCTTTCTATTGCAGTGTCTGGTGAGACAATATAATCACCCACTTTTAATTGCGCAAAATCTATTATTGCACCTGCTTGACGTAAGAGATTAGGGACTCTACTATTTCTCTCCCTTTCGTCAACTACAATTCTAACAGACACATATTAGTTTAATCAGCTGTCGTTAATGTATCTAACTTTATTATTTTAATCAAAAATGATGTCTTCTTCCTTCTCTAAATTTTACATTGGTTATTCTCATTTTGGTTTTAAACCTGCTAGAGAACTACTATCGCTGCCTTGTGCACCTCGAATCATTTGATTAATTTTATTTTCTACTTCTTTTAGATTATCTTTTACCCTTGTCTCCTGTTTTGCAAGAACCGTTACTCTAGTGTTTGACAGCTCTTTTTTTTCTTCAAGTTCTTTTAAAGTGTCTTCTTTATTTGCCTTTATCAACAAAGGGCCAGCGCTTTTGTATACTGCATCATCTATCCCTATTTTCTTCAGTTCTTCTAGTGCTCTATCGGTTTCAACAATTTCTAGTTCTATTTGCTGTTTTTGCATCATGATTGCCTGCAAATTCTGTTGAAGTTGTTGCAAACGTGATACTTGCTCTCTAAGCCAAGGTGGAAGTTCTTGTTCACTCATAATAATTCAATTCTTAAGATGAAAGTAACCACCATAAAATCATACCGCTAATTTATAATACATTTGTAAGAGGTATTGATCAGTCTTAAATATGAATTGATAGTAGCGCGTAGACTTGGAATATTATCACTCTCAATTTCTATAAATACATTAGAAACATCCGATGAAATTTTTATTTTCTCTCTTGAACCAGACGAAAGCTTTGTATCGGGCTTAAGTGCAGAACAAATACATTTTGCAATGGAGCTACGTATGGATACTGGCTTATTCTTAAAAGAAATTTGCATACTAGCTTTGTAGTTTTTCAGTATCGATGTCATATGCTCCAGCTGCAACTTTATAACGGCATTTTGGACAATACCAGATGCCTGATGCAATCCTATTGAATTGTAGTGAACCACAAGATGGGCATCGTCTCTTTTGCTTTAATGTATTATATGCCATTCCATATCTTTTACGTACAGTAGCTCCAAATTTTATACCTAAACCTTTGAGCCCACTATGGGCCTGCTTCTTTCTACTAACCATCTCTAGTCGACTCCTTTAGTTTGACTCGTACTTCCTCTCCTTTAATTCTTGCTGTTTCAGCTGCTTTCTTTATCTGTTCAACAGTAAAAGCACCTGTCGATCCCTTCTGGATGGCAGTATAGTCTCCATTGGAATTTGTTGTTATGGTAATTCTTGCATTCATACATGCTTCTTCTTCAGATGTGGGATCTAAAATTACTGCTTCACCAATTCGTATCGCGGTGATAGATACAGGTATTGTAGTGACTGGTGGGTCTTGGCTGTTCTCAGTATGAACTACTTTGTCATCTTGCATTTCAAAGACAGGAATTTTACTACTAGCCAATGCCAAAACTACTGCATAGGACGTAGCATCAAACAGATTACCATCCGCATTGATGATACTGCAATCAACAAATATCGTATAAACTATTTTGCCAGGAACTAAAACCAATTTATCTAGATCTATCATTTCAGATTCCCTTATGCCTCTATCTACCACTCTTGCAAGTTCAACGGTCTCCTCATCAGGAGGGCCAGGTTCGATATAAGGTGATGCTGTAGGAAGTACTTCTGCAGACACGATTAACGCGCCTTTGTTCTCAAGTCCTTCAAATGGCTCTCCTGTCTCAATTTTTACTCCTGCAATAACTTCCGAATTGCCTAATTTTACTTTTGCAGAACCGTTTGCCTTCTTTATAATATCTAATTCAATCTCGAGTGGCCTAATATCATCTAAATTTCTTCCATCAAGCCTTTTTCCCTTTGAAATAGCATCCCACATTTGCTGTTTTCGTAGGTGTTCTACTATTATTGTTGAACGTTTTGATGAGCTCATTGTTCTTCTTTCAACTCCGTTTCATTACCAAAGTATTTTTGCATTAACACCTGCCTCTGAATTTCATAAACTATCTCGCAACCCCTTATTGCCTTATCTATACATTCATTAAACTGTTCGTGGTTTAATATGCCGTCAAGTTGTAAAAGTGTTACTTGTTCAAGATGTGGCATATATGCAACTGGCATATCCGCTCCGCCTTCCTTATCTTCAGTATCATTAATATCGAGAACAATTTTCTCGTCGACTTTACCCGCAGCACATGATGCTACAATGTCCCGCATATTTATTCCTGCATCAGCTAATGCGATAGATGCGGCTGTAATACCAGCACATCTCGAACCACCATCTGCTTGCAAGACCTCAACAAATACATCTATTGCAGCTCGTGGATAATCTTCCAATATCAATGCTGGTTCTAATGCTTCTCTCATTACCTTGGAAATCTCAATTTCTCTTCTTGATGGAGCAGGGTTCTTGCGCGTATCAGTAGAGAAAGGAGACATATGGTATCTACATCTTAGAACACACCGGTCCGGAAGTGCCATATGTTTTGGATGTACTTCCCTTGGACCATAGACTGCTGCTATGATTTTATTCTTGCCAAATTCTATGAAAGCCGAACCGTCTGCATTTTTAACTACACCTACATTTATCTTGATTTCCCGTAGTTCATCTGCAGTGCGACCATCAGTTCGCCTTCCGTTTTCATCAATTAAATTTCGTGTTTGGATCATTATAGTTTTTCACCTTTTTCAAATTCTTCTTCTATCTCTTCTTCTACTTCTTGAATTGTTGACTGGATCTCCTCAACCTTCTGACCTTTTTCAATCTGAGTTATCGACGTTCCTTCTGTTTGTTGTGGAGTATCAGGCACATTCAACAAAACTTTGACCCTTTGTGTGAGGTTTGATGTGTGAGCTTCTTCTTCAACCATTCTAATGGCTCTAACGGCTAGGTTTATTCCTTCGGGATTTCTACCCGAAACGACAATAATCCCATTTTGCCCAATTAAAACTCTTGTTTGTGTTGCTTGTTCTATTGTTTGTATCATAGAACCGCGCTTTCCAATCAGACGTGGAACACGTGTTGCAGAAATTTTTAAAAATTCTCCACGAGGGATCTTTCCTAGATCCTTGTCCTGGATAGTTAGCATTGGATCTCTTGTCCTATCGAATACAATAATTCTTGCTGTGATTAAATCTCCTATTGCCAACTGTCTGCCCATATCGTCCCTGGCTGGAGAAAAGTCTCTTCCAAAAACATCCTGTGCGGGTAAATGACCAGAAAAACAAGAGTTGATGTCTACTTCCCAAGAAAGTGAAGAGTGATCGGTAATCTTGCCTATTACAATATCATTTACCCGAGGAATGTACACACCTGATAGTGGTATAACTTTAATGCCATCTCTTCCTGCTTCTGCTATTCCAATTCTAGTAGCAATAATAGTATTGTTCACTTTAATTACATTCATTAACGGCCTGAAATTCCCTTCAGCGATCCTGTCACCTGGAACAACAAACTTTCTTTTAATTTCTTGCATGCCCATATTAAATAACCTCCAATGTAAAAGGATTAATATACCAAAAGATTCTTTGCATCATTTCCTACCTTTTTTGTCAGTAAGACATACCTATATTTTAACTATCGAAAAAAATATCTATTCTTCTACTACCTGAGCAGAACCCTTTGTTATAGATCCTATTCTATCTAGGAAGGCAGCCTTCATTCCTGCATTTATTTCTAAGATGACTCTCAAAGAACCATTCTCAAGCCACTGCTCTCCCTTAAAATTTCCAATAGTTTTAAATACACTGTAGGATTGACCTGAAAATTCAGGTGGAACTATTACCGTTAATCGCAGAATTTCCGATTTTAGGGGTAAAATCTTCCGAAGTGCATCAACTACAGTTTTAGCTTGATCTTCAGCTCTCTTGAATGGATCAATAATAACTCTTACTTCATCCATTGCACTTTCGATTCTCAAAATTGGATGTGGAATATGTGTTTTGGGGTCTACAAAGCTTTTATTAATATATTGAATAATTTGTTTCTTCTTATCTTCAACTATTTTTCGACGCTGCTCTGTTGTCAAACTAAGTTCACCACGAGAAATGATTTGTTTAGCAACTTCTGTAGGATCTGCTGTCTTGAAATGT
>JAJNBK010000066.1 GCA_021155845.1 Nitrososphaeraceae archaeon | reverse complement strand
TTAGTAAATGCTATGGAACAAAAAATAAAAAAATGTGTAGAAGCAGGTAGCAAGAATAAGATATCCTTTGAAATCAAGGCAGGACATGTAGTAGATGAGATAGTAAAGGCAGACGAAGATAATTATGATTTAATAGTTATGACTACTTCACATCTTGATTCCTGGGTAAGATCTCTATTTAGCGAAACTAGAAAAATAATAAGCAATATAAATACTCCTGTGCTTATAATACACTAACCAAAAAATTGTAGGAATTAAATGATGAGGAAAACTCAAAGGTAGAAAATACAAGAAATAGAACATAAAATAGAGATACTAATAATAATAGGTGTATTTTGTTTTAAACGTGGATTCTCCATAGACAAGTTTGTTGATGTGCTAGAAAATATGTCGTCTTTAGAAGATAAAACTAAGATTGCATTTGATCAGCTGCCTAATGAACTCTTACAACAACAGAGACATCTAGAAAAAATAGAAAAAGAAACACAAGAAACAACATTTGCAAAATGATTATAATACAACTGCGGATAGCCTTGAAGAGTATTCAAGAGTATTCAACAAATAGACCATCATTTGGAAAATATATGACTTAAAGGAATTAGAAGAGACAAAAAGACAGCCAAAAGGATTACAGAATAAATCTATGAACTATAATTAAAAAACTTGATGACCTAAACTAACGTGATCTTTTTTGTTCATTCATGTCTATTTTACTAATGTATTTTTACTATTATGGTGCAGTTGGCGTAAATCCTTCTATCCCATCCAAAACCATAGAATGGTTTGCGTTTGTACAACAATTGCAATTGGCTTTTATGCAGTCTGACGCAATTCTGTGGTAACATGATTTACAAGTACAAGCACTATCGCTAAATTGCGTTGGTTTAAGGGTATCGTCTAAATTCATATTTGTACACATTTAATTACTAGGCTATAAGAAATTTAACTCTTCCAGAACCTCTAAATTTGCCTGCTATTATTTCTATTATGATAATTAGTAAGAGTTAAACGAGATTATGGATTATATCTGCATATAGATATAGTCTGTTGTTTAAAGATTCATATGCTCAAAGCAAAAGTATAGCATACTTCTGAGAAGTCTATGGCTATAAGCCAGTAGGAAAAGTCTCTGGAAGATCCTCCTTATCTTCTTTTGTTTCTGGCATATGAAGTGGATGTAAAGCATGTGTTTCATCAATATATAGAAATGCATCGTATCTTTTTGTAAGAAGGGTTGGTACATAATTTCCATATCTTTCATATGCTGGGTTATACACGACACCAATTGCTCTCTGACTTCTTCTTTTGGTTCTTATTTCTTCTTCACTAAGGAGTTGTTCTTTGTATTTTTTGCTATCCTCACCTTTAAATATAATAAGGCTATTGCTGCCATTACTTTGTTCATGTAAGAGACTATCCCAGCTTCCTTCTAATGCAGAAGGAACATGCATTCTTTCCATCTTTTCTCCCCATTCCCTTGCAGCAATAACACTTCCTTTATAGGTTCCAAAACCAACTAATACTACATTTTTCTCAGATGCATGTTCACGCACAAGCTGTCCTATATTTATCATATTAGCATCTGCCATATCTGTCTGTCTGGCATCACCAATATGTGTATTATGAGCCCAAACAATTGACTTTGCGTCATCATTATCTTTACCATAAAACTCCATTAAGCGTTTAAGGGTATCCATCATATGACTGTCACGTATATTCCATGTATCAGTACCACCTTGTATCATTTTGCGGTAGTATAATTCGGCATTTTTTGCAACAATTGCGTTTTGTTCTGCATTAAGATATGCTTCTCTGCGTCCAACTCCATCACTTTTATATTGATTAGCTTTACTTTTCAACTGTATTAACATATCAATAACTTCGTCTTCACAAGATTCAGGTACAAATGCTGTAGCTCTTGCATAATCTTCTACACTTTTTCCATAAGGCTCAAAACAGCGGTATGCTTCAATTGCTGTTCTTATAGCTTGAGGATCGACCTTTTGGAGATATTTGATAACTTATTCCATGGATTCCCATAAACTATAAACATCCAAGCCATAGAATCCTACCTTTTGATCTTCAGGAAGTTTCTCATTATGTTTTCTTAACCATTCAATAAGATCGACTATTTCTTTATTAGCCCACATCCATGTAGGCCATCTATTAAAAGAGTATAGAACATCATATGCACTTCCTCCAGAGTCAGGCATTCCTTTTACATAACGATTTACATTATAGCAATCAGGCCAATCACCTTCTACTGCTATAAAAGAAAATCCTTTTTCTCTTATAAGGCGCTTTGAAATTTCAGAACGCCAATTGTAAAATTCAGAGGTGTCATGGGACGCATCTCCTAAGAGTATGTATTTCACATTATCTTTTCCAATAAGTTCAAAAAGATGGTTTATGTCAGTTGATTTTTCCAGTTTATAGCCTAACTCTCCTTTCAAATAGGCACTAAGACATTTTCTGCATTATTGTTTTTTAGTCTTATGTATATCTAATTCTTATCAAAAATATCAACGAACTCAAGAGATCGTCTTTCCACTAAGCAACTTTTTCAATCAAATCGAAACATAATATATGGCAATTACACTTTAGTAAATGTCATCAGTCTATCATGATCAAGAAGATTGAAGCTCTGCTTTATCACATATTATTTCCAGAAAATTAGAATAAAAAGATAGAGTTTAGACAATAGTAATTTTTCAGTATGAATTATACATTAACAAAGATGTATACCACTCAGTCCTAGTTTTATAATTTGTAGTGCTTGTATTTTGTGTGTCCATATTTACAATATCCGTAAGTGATTGTTGGTGTTCTTCTTCTTTATTGGTCTCTTGAAGAATATGATTATTGCACTGTCTTCCTGTCTTTTGGCTTTGCCTTGCTAAAGTATCTAATATTTGTTGTACAGTATGTATATTACTTGACATCTTCTGGTTAAGATTGTGTTCTAAGCCTTTCTGCCTTTTTCGTAATCTTCCGTACCCAGTTGTCAATTACAATAATAATGCTTCTTCTTCTTCTTTAAATACCTATTTATTATGCAATTAAATGAATCAATAAGGATGGAATAAAATTATATCATTATTTCTCAACCAAAATGTGACTAATTGATCCTAATTTCAATTAAATATGTAACGAATAAATTCCCTGGATCATTGATAGTACAAATATCATATCCGAAATAAAAAGAAAGGTTTAGAAAACTCAAAAGTGGGAAATACAAAAATATTCTATATTTATAGATTTGTTGATTTGGTTTAGTGAACCAAATACAAATTAGAGATATGAAGATTTCTCATAATTAAATTAATCATTAAATAGCAGTTTGTTAGTCTGCATTTTCAATATATAATTTATTTCCTATTTTGTAATGGAGTTGGTCAATATAATATCTGCATCCATAACAGGAGATGACAGATTTGCGCCACATATTGGTAGTCCTTCTCCTACTTCTTCTATCTTGTCTTGTATTGCTTCTTTTTCAATCAGTATACTAATTGTTAAGTACATTAACTATATTACATAATAACAGATAGTAACAATAATCCATTTTTAATATATATTTGCTTTTCAGATAGTAGCAGATTGTTATCAAATTAGATTATAAGAAAAACAATTGGTATAATCTGATAAATACTATTATCCTATAATTAATAACAGGTCACTATATAATTTTTAATTTTTATTTTATTATTTTTCCAGACTATCAGTCTAGATATTATCTTGAGAATTATCCTTAACTATTCTACTGCTCAATATCCAAAACTGGTGATAATTTAGCCACAATATCTAAGGAGGCCAGTTTTTTAGAACTCCTCCTACTCCAGAAATATGTCTGCTGTAAATAGATATGATCTATGTAAATATCATTAAAAAAGAAGAGAAGAATTAATTAAACGTATTACAGCATCAAACAATAATATTAAAACAGAATAAAATATAACTTACTATAATGAAATTAATTTATTTTAAATAAATGATATATGTCATATTGGAACCTTCTTAACTTATGTTACGTATAGATGAGTATGAGTGAAAATCCTGAGGAGAGAGATAAAGATAGCAAGAAAGTCGCAAAAGGCAATATTGAACAACAACCTCAGCCAGAACCATTAGACAAGCAAGATCCAACTGAGCCAGTTAAAGTGACAGGCGGACGCGAAGGAAAGGCAATAAATGTAACAGGCTCAAATGCTACTGTACTTTAAATCTTCTTATTTATATCTCTCAAACATTTAAAAAAGAAAAGCAGTGAAATTTTTATTAAAATGATGCTTTTGATGTTATGTCTGTAGATGTTGTAGCAGCAAAAGATAATGCGACTATCATTGAGATAAGTACTAGGCTAGTATTAGGCGTATTCAATGGAATGCAACAATTTCTACTATTTTTGCTACATGGGTCATAGTAGCCAGTATATGTATTGCCTCCTCCTATAAAATATATATATATATATATATATATAGAAGAAAAATATGCTATTTTTGCTTTCTTCCTCATCTAGTTCTGACAGTAAGGCTACTTGGATTTTACTTCGAAAACTGCTGATAATATATCGTATAGTAGATTAAGATGAACTTCACTTCCATCATAGTAATCTACTTTAGATTTGGGTACTAAAAATTCATGCATATTTATTAGACCTTCAGATATGATAATGCTGTCTCCGTCTTCTGCCATTACATTTCCACATGTCTGCTGGTCGTTAGTTCTTACTCC
>JAJNBK010000065.1 GCA_021155845.1 Nitrososphaeraceae archaeon | reverse complement strand
TTGATGATAATTTCCTATATCATGTGTGATTAAATCAACCAAAAGGTCTGAGTGCTTTTTTTCTTCTATCATTTTATCATAATTTTCTTTTTCTTCCCATATAATATCAAAACAAGATACTGAATTCTTGACTACAGAGACATTTTTTGAATACAGCCAATCATTAACAGAAAAAATACTATTTTTATTTTTATTCTCATTATAATCTTTATTTTCTTTATCATACCGGTGAATATCAATTGAAAATGAAAAAATATCTTGTTTATCTCTGATAAAGAGCAATGAATTTTGTACTGTTGCTGCTGCTGTTTTATGCGATGATAATTTTATAGATTGGTATACGATAAAAGGGACTATCTGTTTTATTAACTTCCTACTATTTTCATCAAAAGGGCATATCATCTTAATGATGATATTCTTGCTAAGTTTCTGTGATATCAGATAATCAATTATCTTGCAGTATGATAGAAATTGTAAGGATGCGGATTCAGGCAGCATTATATCAATTTCGGATTCAACTGAATGTATAAATTCAAATAATGCATCAAGAAATTTTTTGTCGTCTATTGTTTGTGGGTTATTGTTAGATTCCTTGGCGTTATACATTTTTTATATTTACTCTCAAATGTTGTTGTTCAAACATATTGTTCTATTCTCCCCATAAGCAATGTCGAACTAACTAGCTTTCTATTAGAGTCAACAACAATACAGTTCTTCTTCTGCTTTAAATTTGTGACCATATTGCCTTCAAGTTCATAAGCGCTTATTAGAATTGTATTTTCGCCTCTTAGTTCTCTTATTTTACCGGCAAGATCATCACCTGACATATCACATGTTCTATAATTCTATAGCAGAACATATATTTTTCTGCTTTCTTTTTTTCTCTATGCCTGGAATTTGGATACTAATATCTTGGATTAGGTGACATACTTGCAGTAACATGTTCTTCTATTGATATACCTGTAGGATAGTCTATTGTGTAATACTCAGCTTCTTTATCTTGCTAATCGATATTGCGGGTATCTTTGTTATTAACAGCCTTTCCATCTAGATATTCATTTCACACAATAAATATCAAATGTAACGGCGGATGAAGCATCCATAGCATCTACACAAATGAGTAGTAGTCGTGGCTCACTATTGTCAAAAGTTGTTTTTCTTGTTAATATCGATATATAATCCAAATACACTTCTTCATCGTCCTTGTTATTGGACTACTGTCAAATCTGAAAAATGGAGGTATATCTGCAAAGATTTTTGTATGAGGCCGCAGAAAGTTTTCAATCATACACCAGGAGAGACTGAGAATGAGACACCTCAAATGATTATCTATACGATGCAATTATATTTCACAGGTGAATCGTTACGAAATGTTCAAAAGTTTTTGAGATTGCAAGGGGTTAGCGTTAGTCATCTGAGAATCTACAAGTGAACTAGAAAGTGTGTTTGACCCGCTAAAGTAAATCGAACAATTTTATTTTAACATCTTCTGCAATATTAAGAAATAGATGATATTGCAGAAGAAACTAGTAATGCTGTTATTAATCAATCAGCGATATCGTCTTTACTATTGTCATAAAATTCTGACTCTTCTATTCAATAGGTTCACTTTGATTAGACAGATTTGGGAATGTGGCAGATAATGAAGATAATGATAGGTAATAATAAAAGGACAATATTTCTGTGGCTCATGGTGGATGTGTAACAGATTTGACGCTATTTTTCCACCGTGCTTATAGGTACATTCAAATAATCTCATTAGGTAACTGAGCTAAGCTCTGCGCTACCAAATAGAACAGAAAATGGCCTACACCATATCAGAACAGTATCATAGTTTGTCAAGTCTGTCCCGGCAGGTATATCATAATTTTGATTACCATTATTAGCTTTTAATTTTCCAACATTTACAAAATCTAATGCGGTTTTATCAGTAGCAAGATATACATATAGATCTGGCCCATTTGTGACTCTAAGGTTTTCTAATCTCAAAATATTACTGTCTCCATTTTGGAATGGAATTACTTTTGCCTCTCCTTCTGCATTATGTATGCCGTCTCCAACACCAACGAAAGACCCTGTTTAGAAGCAGTAGTCATTATCTCCTCTCTTTCTTCTGGACTCATTTGTTTTGCAGTATCCAATTTTTCTTCTTCACTCATTGTGATAAATTTTTGATATGCTTCTGATTCTACTACACTTGGAGGTAGGGGCTCATTAACTTCAGTTGAAATAAAGAGTGGTGAAGCAAGATAATAAGCGCCTACGCCTATTATTATAACTATTGCAGCTGTAATGCCAATTTTGACACCTTTGCGCACAGGAAATGTGTCATAAGGTTTATAGTTAAAGTTTTTTGTTTTCATGATTAAGAAGGTTTCGGTTTTGATGTGAGCTATGCCTCAAAAACAGCTTATTACACTATGGTATCTAGATATATATGTGTATATATATATATACATTACCTACTATCATTTCTTTTATATCATCTAAAATGATGCTTTTTTCATTTTACATTTTAGAACCACATCTGTGACATTCTGCACCTTTAACTTCTGCACTACTACAGGATAAACCCACATAGTTAAGCTTCATTATCTCCTTAGCATATCCTCTTGCTGCAGCACTAATATCACCACCTAATTGTTTGCCATTAAACCCAAACGATCTTATGGCATTGATTTGTTTCTTCTAACATAGAAAGTGATTCCAATAAAGAATAAGGTATTAGCTACGAAACCTATTAGAAATCCAAAAAATAGGCTACTACCAGATAGATTCCTATGCCAGATCCCATAAGTAGTAATTGCCGTTTTAATACTGGTTTAAGATACTTTCCATGTACAATCAATAAAATAAAAACCCTCTGTTTTTCTTTCTTTTACAGATAGCAAATCTGCAATATATTATTAGAAGGCGGGTAGTAATAGATGGACAAGATTTCTGCAGGTTCTGTGGAATGTAAGACAGATTTGACTATATATTGCAAATCATCCCGCCGATGCTATCTATAGTAGTAGCATTATAATGGGAATCAGAAAGAGATCCTTTCTTAAAGAGATAGATTAATTCAGTTCTAATGCGCTTTAACTGCAAAATACATTGCTGCTTGTCTTTTTCATGTAATGTGTCATATGTTGATTGTATTCTTGTTAAATACCTGTTGACATAACGTCTCTGACCATATTTGTAATACCATCCTATCAACACTGAGGCAGCACCTACAATACCACCAATTATAAAAACATATACTTCTAGGGTTATTGCAGGTTTGAAATTTGCAGTTAGTGTGCCAAAGCCAGAAGTTTCAAGTGTCACGGGATTGCTGTTTATGCCGTTTGCAAGGTCAGACCAAGATGCAAAAGTATATCCACGTTCTGGTATGGCAATACATTGGAGTGTCTGACCTTTGTTATAGGATGTAGAATTTCCTGAAATATTTTTCACACCATTACATCGTATTTCTCCTGTATTTGTAGGATTGATATTAAATGTTAACCTTACAGCCACTTCATCAGTATAGCCATTAATAAGAGATATAGTATTAGATCCAGTATTTGTAATGTATATTCTATTTTCATAAGGGTCAATTGTAATGTGGCTTGCAAGAAGCGGAAAGCCTACATAAGATGGCAGATTTACTAATGAGTCTTCACCGCTGTATGACTTTTTCATGGTGGGATTTACGCTTATTTCTTTCAGGATGACATCATTCTTGAATGATGATGTAGTTGGTGTTAGTGTTTTATTAGTCTTGGTTTTGTCATAGGTATAGTCGTCAGTGTTTATTGATTTGGTATCTATAACGGATACTGTATTTGATGCTATATTGCTGACATATAACTTCTTGGTAATAGGATTAATTGCTATGCCAACAGGTGAATCGCCACCAGAAGTTATATTATCTATTACATTATTAGTTATTGTATCAATAACAGAAATACTATCGGAATCATGATTTGCGACATATAGTCTGTTATTTCCTTCAGTAATATCAATTGCTAAACCTGTAGGTCTTTTCCCTACCGATATTTTAGCAGTTATATTATTTGTTTCTCCATCTATAACCGATACTGTATTTGAATCTATATCTGTAACGTATACTTTGTTAGACAGAGGATTAACTGCTATGCCATATGGTATTTTCCCCACTGATAGTGTATTAATTACTTCATTAGATATGCCATCTATAATAGATAAAGTGCCATCTTCCAAGTTTGTTACATATATCCAATTAGCAGATGGATTAACTGCTATGCCAACAGGCGATTTACCCACCGGTATATCAAGCAATTTAGTGTCAATGGAGCCATCTATAACAGAAACGGTATTTGATCCTTTATTTGTTACATAGACTCTATTATTGAGAGGGTTTGTATCGATACCATAAGGAAAGACATCAACATTGATTCGGTTCTGAACCTTATCTGTTTCTGCATCTATAACAGATACAGTATTAGAATATTCATTTGCTACATATACTTTCTTGGCATTAGGATTTACAGCTATTCCAACAGGGAAAGTATTTACATCTATACCAGAATTAGACAAGATAGAAGGAGAAAACGAAGAAGCATTAGCAATAACATCCTCATCACTCCTATTGCTGGCAATTCTGCCGCTGCTGTCATTATTATTGTCATTATAACCATCTGATAACGATGGATTATCGCCCTGAGCAATAACAACATTATCTGTATTAGATAAGTAATATTGTAATGAGACTAATACCATTAATATTAAAGGCAGTGATATTATTGTTGTAATCGTCAATATAGCTGAAACACAAAGAGCTTCTTTTTTGTCTTTCTACGGGTAAAATGATCCTGTTACGTTAGGCTTTTCTCACCACAGCCTATTAGGTAATTGATTAAACTAGAAGAACACGACTTTAAATTATTTATATTTGGTTCTATTGCTACTCAAACCATGTTTAGTTAGATCCGATCTGTATTTGAGTTTCATCTATATGAATGCAGATTTATATCCTACCCTTGTATTTTTATTTGGACATACACCATCATTTTTTGGAATCAAACTTCTATTATCCAAATATACCATATTGCATTATAACCAATTCTTTCGATAAATGGTTCTAATGCTTTTCATGTATTTCTCAGACTCAGTAGTCCAAAGCAATACAAATCCAAGGCATATATCTAATAAGAAGAGGTTTAGTTCTATCACGTTCAACTATTTACATGCTGTTTATCCAATTTAGCTTCAAAAGTTACTTCTGCCTAACTTAATAGTGCCAGTAAAATTATAATATAATAATATTATCAATTTATCTTTATTAAGAAGAAAGGGGCACACATTTATAATTCCATGTTGGTAAAAATAAGCATTGGCTGATGATATTTTTTTAAAGTACTCTGTATATATTGTTATTACATATGTTATGTTCACACTAAATCCTTTTATTGTATTTGCTGCTAATAACCAAAATGTTTCTGATATAGACCTCCATATCAATAATTCATATGATAGATCGGCAGCACAAATGGAGAATTATGATTCATATAGTTCGTATATTCATTATGTTGACGTCTTCAGCGACCTGAGCAGAAATATGACATCATCCTCCTCTTCTGATCTTTTTGAAAATGACGCATCTATAGAAGCAGTAGAAGAAGATAACATCGATAGTAACACAGAAGATGAAACTACTGTGGACACAAATCAGTCGTCATCATCTTCTCTATCATCCTCCTCTTCTGATCTGTCAGAAGATAATACTATACCAACAGAAGAAATAGAAGAAGATACTATTAGCACAGAAGCTGATTCAGAAGATGAAGCTACTATGGACACAAATCAGCCATCATCATCTTCACCTTGAAGATTGATAAGAATATATATATTTCAGAAAGTATTTTTTAAATTGTAGATGAAAGATTAATTTAATTAATACATCTATCAATCTATGGATCAGCTATTAATAAACACCTTGAATTATTCATCTATAGTAAACTATTGTTATCCGTAGATGCTCATGATGTAGAGTTTTGTTGAACTGAAAACGTGGTGGAAGGAATAGTATCTATAGCATTATTTGTCAGTAGCTCTACAAGGTGTTCGTAATTCTTTTCAGAAAAATCTAATATACTATCGGTATTGAATTCAACGTAGTTGATAATGTTATTATTATATTTATTATCTTTGTGTTGTTCATCGCCCGTTCGCGAGGGAGAAGATGTTTTCCAATAATGTATTGTAAATAGCTCCTCACCTAGACTTGTACATTATCCATTCCATAGATCCACTCTGTTGAAGATAATCAGAAAGCAGTAGACTAGAATCCAATTTAATAACAGGTGAAGGGTTGAGTATACAGCCATCAGTCGATTATCATCACTTCCAGCAATAACCACTTGCTTCCCATTCTCTATAGATTGTCTGCGTCATACATTCACATTTGATCCATCTGCATGATAAGACCTTATAATATGAATTATAGGCTAACCTTGCTCTATATATAGACATGAAATAAGTGCTGAATGTATTGTACAGCCTACAATATGCCTGTTATTTCAGCAGCTGTAGCACCAATTAAAGTAAAATCATATTGAATATAAATGATAAGTAGACCAGAATGTTTCCTATCAGCAGTAATGAAGTCATCTATTATATTTAGCCTCTATGACAGGATCTGTTATAACCTTATACGTATCAATAATAATACATGTATTAGCCATAAACTTCCAGAGCAGTCAGATGCACTTTTTGCTTATTAACATTAATGATTGGCGTATAGTGTATATATACTGATCAACAGTATTATGTACACATAGAGGTGTGGATATTTGGTAAAATTAGTACCGGAATGTACTAAATGTGGTTCACCTGTTACTGATTTAGTAGAACCTGAAGTCGAAGAACATGGCCAGGTAAAGAGAGGCCGATATGTCAATAGCGTTTGGATATGTAATGATTGTATAGAAAGTGAAAAAGAACAGGAAAAATTATGATCATTAGAACCACAAAGTAGTAGTAATAATAATGATCAATATGAGAACGTTGGAATCAAGTCCATCTAATGTATCTTCTAATACTCCAAAGGCGGATAAGTCGGCTAATAGTAGGCTGTTTTTTATTTCTCTAAAGATATGTTCTTTTTGCTGCTAGAGCTAAGTTTCTGTATGTGGTAGAGTTTTTGATTCTGATAGTGTTAAAAAGTTAAATTCTCATATTAGAATGGAGGATGGTTAGGAAAGTTTGTTACGACGACAGGAAAAAGCTGAAATGATTTTCCAGGTTATTATTACATTAACTACTATACTAACTCAGAATTCCAATCTGTACATTAAGTAATTAAGATAAAGCTATACTACTCTAACTGATTATATGTCTTTTTCTTGATTTTGTCTGTCAGTAGAGAGTGAAATGATATGACTCTTTCATACTTTATTATCAGTCCTAGTTGTTGTACTATTTGTCAGTAATGAAAAACTAGCCCTCATCAAGTATTGTTATATAACATATATCTATAAGTTATATTTTTCATCCCACAATTAGTACAATATGGTCAAAGAAGATAAGAAGAGTATCTGAAGGTAAATCTACCTCTGAAGAAAAAAACTGGGCATTAAATATACTTACAACTTCTAATCCAGATGATATACATAAGGAACTTTTACCTGCTGAATACACTACAGAAACTAAAGGTAAGAGAAGACTTGCAGCTGCTGCACCAGCTGGAGAAGGAAAGTATAAAATAGTTAAACATGATAACCATACAGAGTTAGCCTATCTTTTGGAGCTTCCGGAAATACCTGGTCCAACACAGAGAGAATTTGAAATAAAAAAGGAAGCTAGCTATATTATATCTGTGAAGAATCCTGAGGTTAATATTCCTGGCTTTGCAACAGTTTCGGAAAAGAAACCGGAGTATCCTAAACATATCAAAGAAAAGTTTGGAGATAGACGATGGATAAGTATCGAGGATCCACAATTACTTAATTACGAAAATACTCAGGTATTATTAATTGGCGCAAGAAAGAAAGATGTTGAAGAAGAGCTTGGTATAGATATAGATGAGCAAAAGGAAACAGAAAACACTGCAGATATCTTCAAGGAACTAAAGGTAAGAAAGGAACAGGTACCTCTAAAGCCTTTGATGAAAGGAAAGTTTCCGGGTAAGGAAGAAATCCCTATGGCTCAAGAGGTAAAGCATTTATCAAAACAAGAATATCCAGGTGGCAAAGGTGGAAAAGTTGGAGGAAAGGTTGCTGCTACTGCATCAACTTCAGCTGCAGCAGTAGCCAAGCTCTTATCTGGAATCAAATTTCCAAAGGATAAAAATGAGTTAGTAGATTATGCAAAGGAAGACAAATCAAAAGTTAAAAGTTCAGATGAAATAATTGAAGTAATCAAGGAATTACCAGATAGAAAATATCATAATATGGCAGATATTGAAAAAGCTTTAGGAGAAATTAGATAAAGCAGGTGTAATGATTTAATACATGGCGTCATCTTCATCATCTTCTTCTTCATCAAACTCTCAGTTTACTTGTAGCATATGCGGAGATGGATTTGAACAAAAATCTCGCCTTGAAAGACATGTGGCTACCTCTCATCCGCCACAAGCACCTTCAACAGCAGATATAGAGAGAGTATTATCTGGAATACACTATCCTAAAACAAAGGAAGATTTAGTACAATATGCTTCTCAAAAAATTTCCACTACAGGTCAGGAGCTTTTTGATCTTATAAAATCTCTTCCAGAACGCACGTATAGAGATTCTGCTGAAGTTGCCATAGCATTAGGAGAATTAAAGAGTGGAAGAGAAGTTAGAACTTCAAAGGAAGTTGAAGCATCAGAGAAGCCAAGTAAGAGAGGAGGAAGGGCTGCTGTTAAATCCTCGTCAATATCAGCAGCTACAATTGCAAAAGTCTTGTCAGGAATAGACTTTCCCAAGTCAAAAGATAGCTTAAAACAATATGCCAAGGACCATATATCGAAAGCTGAAGTTGAAGATGCAGATGCAGTGTTGGATGTCCTGGATGATCTTCCCGCTAGAGAATATACTAATATGGCAGATGTAGAGAAATCAATTAGTAGAGTATTATAAGGTATAGGAAGTCCCTTCTTGTTTAGTCTGCTTTAAAAAAAAGGTTACATAACAATATGTTGATTGGCCTTCCTTTCTGCATTATAGAATATTTAGTCGTCAAATACTCGTCAGATAACCGTCATCTGTCGGTCATTTTGCAGTCATAAATTCGTCACATATTCTTTAGATAAACTACTATAGCATAGATAGCTTTGTTTTGTTTGTTGTACCACAGATGAGATAGGCTTAGATATAAAGAATTCTTATATAAGAATTGTCTAGAGTGCGACCAAAAATACCTGAACGAAATCAAACACTGAAAAACTAATCACCAAGGTTAAAGAGAAAGATGCAGAAATAGACCGAGATTAACAGGAATGAGAAACCCATCACCTGAAAAGATATGCTTTGCAAGACAAAGTAAACCTATCACTTAATTGTGTGTACTGTTATATTATATCCTATAACTGTGAATCAGCAAACGAAAATCACGAGTAGGAACATATTACATTTTTACCAGCTAGTAAACAGTATAGACCTGCATATTAAGAGACAAAATGTCAGTCCAAAGTAGCAGTAGCAGTATTTATTTTCATTTAGCAACTGTTTTTATGGTACTTTCAATAATGGCATCTATTTTTCTCCTTCCTGTGATATGGGAAACTTCTACTGACAATACAACGAATAATAGGTTTTTTGATGACTATGATACAAATTTACAGGATTTTACAGGCCGTCATGTGATTAGTATATGTTGTACTTGGGGAGAAGAACTTGCTGATGAAGAACTTACATTTATGATAAGAGAGGACGATGATGTCAGTAACAACCAAGATAGT
>JAJNBK010000420.1 GCA_021155845.1 Nitrososphaeraceae archaeon | reverse complement strand
AACAAATGGTTTTATCAATTCAGCACTTGGACAACAAACTTTCACTGCAGAACTTACAGGAGGCGATGAAGTACCACCCGTAGATACTGAGGCAACAGGAACTTTTAATCTTGTTACTGTTAATCAATCATCAGGCTATCTATTAAGTGTCGATGAGTTGGCCAACGCTACAGCAGCTCATATACATAGAGGCGAAGAAGGAGAAAATGGAAAGATTGTAGTAACGCTATACAATGCTACCATGCCAGCAAGTGTATCACAAGGACTTTTGTCACAAGGTAACATCACTGCTGCCAATCTAGAAGGACCATTGGCCGGACAACAACTAGCTGATCTAATTGACATTATGGATAATGGAACAGCATATGTTAATGTGCATACAAAGGATTTTCCACTGGGAGAAATTCGCGGACAAATTTCAGGTGAAGGAGAGGCAGATGAAGAAGGATGAAGCATAGATAATTCAACGACTTTATTTTAGAGTAGAATGTCATACATTCCTTTTTTTATCTTTAAATCATAAAAAACTTATTCTAATTGCACGCTTTATCAATATTAAAATTTGAATAATCTTAAATATTTATCATTTACTTATCTTAGAAACCACTTTTCATATATGATATTATGCTAATAGGAACAGAATGTGTCATTATCTCCACAATATAGATATTTTTCTAAAAATAATGGATGCAAAAGCAAATTTCGAAGAGAAAAGCAAAGAAAATACATAGACTGGTTATTAAATGGTGTTTTAATATAATAGACTAGAACTCAGACGAATACAACATATGATATGCATACTATTTCAAATAAATCAGCAGAGACTTTTTTTGTAGAACTATATGATACGATAACAGATGACATCTGGAGGCACCAACACAATTAGAAGTCGTGACCGATAAAATAAAAAAATTGTGTGTCTGCAGACTCCAAATATTTTCAGCATGCAACCAGAAGGAAGTGTGAGTGGTGGTGGTCAATGCGGAAAGCAAATTCCATCTCAACTATACATACAAAATATTGTATGCTTGAAGGCTGAAATGTTAGAAGAAGATCAGTTAGATTCATCAAATATCTTTGACGCTTTCTCTTTTATAAAATACAAGGTTAGGAAAGAAATAGATGAATAGAATCCTGGCTACTACTATTACTAATATATACAAGATAAAACTAAAAATAATGTTATTAAATTTCATTAATTTACCCATAGTCTTTCGAAAGTCTTTCGAATATACACCTTTGTTCGCTCTTGTCAGTTTATTGTTAGGTTTTACTTAGAATCAAAAAGATTAAGGTAAACTCATCAAGAATATCGTCGATCCGAGTCATCAAAAATAAGAAGAGTTATAGTTATAGCATATGTGTCTGCCTTTCTGTATTTCAAACTGTCATTCTACCGTTATAGATCTACCTTTAACTCCTTTAGGTTTGGTAGGCATCTTCTTTGGAAGATCTATTCGTAATATTCCATTATTCATTTTAGCAGTAACCTCTGATGACAGTATCTGTTCAGGAATTGGAATTGTACGATAGAAAGACCTGTATGACCGTTCATTATATACATATTTCGTTTTTCTTTGCTCGACTCTCTCTTCCTCTAATTGTTCAGCCGAAATTTCAATAGAATCATCTGTTGCTTTAACATGAATCTTGTCTCTTTCTATTCCAGGTAACTCCACTTCTAACTCATATAGGTGTTCTTCTTATTTCTTCATCTTTTTCTTCTGCTTCTTCTTCTCCTCCTCCTATCTCTAACTTAGAAGGAGAATGCCACAGATATGATGATGATGACCAAGGATTCAATATACTTTCAATGTTGCTTCTAAAATCTTCAAAAATATCATCCATATGTCTTCTCCTGTTTTTCTTTTAAAATCACTGAGTTTAGGTCGGAAAGATTTTTCCTCTTTACCTTCTCCTTCTTCTTTTCGCCGTCTATTGGCTTTGTCAGACGAAGGCATATACTATAATAGCAATAATAATATTTGACAATTTAATATTATAGCATTTATAAAATTCCTATCTATAGATTACATATAACATATCAGAATTTAACATTATCCTATTCAAGTGAAAGTAGAGAATTCTGACATGTGCATTACGCCATAGTGCACTAACTAAAATGTGTAAGATCAAAAGAAGAGAATTTAGATTTAAACAGAATTGAATCTTATATTATGTTAATATAAGATCAAAATATTTATAATAAGAGTGTTTTATTGTTTCATAGAAGAAAAACATCACTAAGAAATAGAAATTAGCTAATAATGAGTAATTAACCAATAAATAACATTGAATACTTTTATTTTACACGGAATCAAAATATGGTTAAACTACAAGAAATGTATATACTGATCCGATCTGATATATCCATTTCTGTTCTCGCTGCTACCACCATGTATTTTACAAGTCAGATCGGAATTATTTTCTATTAATTCTTATGATGAAGGGTTCTCTATTGAAGAGAAGTATTAAGAAGATAGAATTGTAAATTATCTCTAATATGCCTCTAGTAATGAGTTTAATTTACTTGGGTGCTTCCTTCCTACAAAAGTGCAAGTGAATACCAGCATAATGGTTTAAAAGTCGTTTTGACGAATTGAACTAACTAATAATTGATTATTATATCATTGTCTCTGCCCTTAGTTCATCCCCTTTTGTTATTCCTTGCTTATCTTTCTCTGCCTGCAAATCTTCAGGTGACAGGATTTGGACATGACAACTGCACTCACATTGATATCGATTATTGTTCTCAT
>JAJNBK010000064.1 GCA_021155845.1 Nitrososphaeraceae archaeon | reverse complement strand
TCAAGCGGTCTTTGAATCCCATCATATATCTTTCCAATGATTCCGGGTCCTAGCAATACTGACAGAGGTTGTCCTGTACCAACAACTGGTTCTCCAGGTTTTAAACCAGAAGTAGATTCATAAACTTGAATAAATGCGACATCTCCAGTCAATCTTATGACCTCTCCGATTAACTTTAAATCTCCTACTGTTACGGTTTCGTACATTTTTGCTGAAGCCATGCCATCAGCCCTTACCGCTGGACCACTAACCCAAACAATCCTTCCTTTAGCAACCATTCGTTAGACCTCTCCTCTTAGCATTTGGGCTATATTCTTCCTTATTAAAGGTTTAAGCCTCTCTATGCGTGAATCGAGAGTGTTATCAAATGTCATAGATCCATCTGCTGAGGTTAGTCTGATTCCACCTATGGCGTTTAGCGGATGATCTGACATTTTTATTTTTATCTTATTATTATCGTTGAAAATATCTGAAATGGCTTTTTCGACTAATTCAATATCATTTTTATTGCATTCAACAATAACTTGGTCTGAATCTATCATCGTAACACTATCTTTGAGGATTTTTCTCATGAGAAGTCTATAACTATTCTCTTTATTTGACGAAGCCAATATTTTTTTTGCTTTTTCAAAAGTATCATTTACAGCACTTTCAATTAAAACAAGCTGTCTATTTCTGGCAGATAATCGGCTGGAACCAACAATCTGCCTTTTGAGGTTATCCCCCTGTTTTCTCGCACCTTCAAGAATTCTATTGTATTCTGCCTCGAGTTTTGTTCTTGAAGCTGCAAGATTCTTTAATGCTTCCTGAAAAGAAGAATCAATTTGTGTAATAAAATCTGCCTCTGCCTGGGATATGACCTTGTTTATCGTTCGCTCCAAAGATGAAGACGAGCTCATTTAAAGCTCTGATTGGTTAACGAGATTTTAATCTTTTGTTATTTCAAATTAAATTATTAATCTGTATAAGCATTATAATTCATTGTAATTCTATATCCTGTAGAACTAAGGATGAAATAGAATAAATAAACGTGTAATATTTAAGACCTGTTGTTTATGCACTTTTCAGCATTAATGAGAGAAGCTTTGTTTTTGCTCTTGCACATTAAATTCAAAATGCAACAGGATTAAAAAGGGCTAATAATTAAATTATTGGTTGACTATTTTTTGTTTTCTCCTCCACTACTTAAACTATTTCCGAAATAGTATCGTTGAAGCAACCATTAATCTTATCTGCAATAATCTGGCAAAAATTTATGAATATTTGATCTCAATACATTTATACAATAATTTTGAAATTCTGGTGACGCCCTAAATCTGATAAACCTCTAGATTTGAAATTGATTGAATTTTTTAATATTTCTACACCAGTTAGAATAAGTTCTATGAGAGGATCCCGCTCGAATATGGATAACACTTCTTCTCTTAATGAGGCATGTGGAAGTTGTGTTTCTTCTGCATCTCTAGCAAGACATCTAGGAATTAATTGAAATAATAATTCTATTATTCCTACGTATCATATGATATATTTTGTGACTCATGCAAATAATATATATTGCAAACAGGCGGCTTTTAAAATAAACACAATCATAGATTGCTTCAAATTTAAGATGAAACAAGATATTTTGAAATGTATAAGAATTTTTCTGTTAAAGATTGGGACAAAACCCTGCATTGCTGTCGCAACGTATTGGATCGTGAAATTTTTTGTCCATCCCTTTCAACATTTAATATCTTCTATGACATCTTGACAGTTTCTTATATTACGGATGATTGGTAGCCAATCTATTGTGTAGAATCTAAGGAGACGTGTTAGCTCTAAGAAAGAATGGAGCAACATAAAATATGGTCTTTCTGTTCTAAAATCTGTATTATGATCTGGGGTAAAGTGCTAAATCTTATTTTAACCATTGTATATAATAGTTATGGGATATATGCGTATTATGACGGTTGCGTTAGCACTACTTTTAGGGATTATTTCTATGTCTACAATTAATGTAATAGCACAAACAAATCAGACAAGAAACGGCGGTCCTACCGCAGATTCAGCCTCTGACAATATAACAACTCAGATAATGCCTCAGGGAACATCAGTAGAGACAGACAATAATACTAAAGCGACTTCAAAGGACACACCTACAAGTCCAAGCCCATCTGGTAATGTAACCTCAGAAATAGCTCCACAAGGAACATCAATACAAGAAGCAAATCAAACTTCTACTATAAAAAATAATACAACATCAACTGTTGGCAGAGCTGGCATCGATAATAATAATATAGGTAATGTTAATGGCAATAATGAGTAATAGATATATTTATAATAATAACATCAATAACAACAATAAATAATTACTTTGCAGTTACTCCTTGTCAGAAGATTCCTAAGATATAGGAGAGCTCAGAGGATACAAAATAATAATCTTCGTAAATAACAACGGACAGATCGTGATATTTATCAATAATATGTAATGATGAATGAGATTCAGCAATTCTGGACTATAGGTGCAATACAAATAAGAGCACGTAGAATATAAACATCATTTTAACTATTAATAGAAGTAATTTAAATTACATAAAGAAGACAATAAAATGCCGAGACATTTTGATTAGATTGAGCAAAAGAATAAATAATTATTCAGTAAACTGTAGATATCTAACAAGAGGTACTTTATAATCAAAAAGAGCAATAATTCTCTATCATTGCTGTTTGCTTGGTCTTTTTAACTTAATGTAATTTGGAAATCAAATACCAAATGCGGTAGCGACTCCTTGCTATCTTTCTAACGTATATTACTTAAGAATAACGAACTTGCTTGGTGAGATATAAATTAGTTATCCTATCAACTATTGCTTTGTTGTGATTCTAAATAATAGAAGATTTTTTCATTATCTTTTTTGTAATTCTTCCTCTTAGTTAGAGAATGAAGGATAATGACAATAAAGTAATATATCAACGTGCCTCTTCTTCTTCTAGGATAGGCTATTAAATTGCTCATCGACAATCTTGCGCATATTTTCATTAATTGATTTTACAGTTTGCTGAATATGCGCCAAATGACTGCCTTCCCAGTATATTTTTTTGCAGCTGGAGCATTTAAAAAATTGTTTTTGGTGTTTAAGAACATTTGAATGAACATCTTTTATAACATCAGAAGGTTTTTTCTTTATGAGTAATCCATTGCATACAGCACATCTAGAATCTACAGAACGAAAATGCAATGAGGCAATTCCGCATTTGGATAATATATGAACAATATCTTTGAGATCATCCGAACCCCGTAATAAAACACTACGTGCTTCTCTTTTTAGAATCCTTTTGAACAACTCCTTATCACAAGTCAGAATAATCCTATTCTCTGCAATACCAATTTTTAATATCTCATCGTCATGTGTATGTGCGACATACAATGTATCGAAGCCGAAAATCCGTAACTTCCGAGCGATACTTCCTAGCATAGCATCAGCTAAAAAAGTTGGCTTTGAATTAGGTGATACTCTCCCCTCTACATTCTTCACATGTGAATGTGCCCTCCTCATATTGCAAAAGATCAGACCATTCACCACATTCGTCACAATATCCTGAAACATTGCCCATAGACCGACCGGTTTCTCCTCGAATAAGTGCAGATTTCTCTGAAATGACGTCTACCAAATCTGGAGTTACTGCGATAACGTCTGAAGCAGAGATGATTCCAACAAGTCTATTTTTGTATACTACGCCTAGTCTTTTAATATTGTGTTTTCGCAATATACGAGCAGCCTCAGTGACTCCTTCTTCGCCTTCTATTGTGTGCAATTGTTGCATAATGTCAGAAGCTTTAAGCATACTTGGTTTGACATCTTTAACAACAGCATTTGAAACAATATCCCAATCAGTGACAATTCCTAATGTCTTTTCCTTGTCCATAATTACAATACTCCCAACCTTCTCTTCTTTCATCTTTATAGCGATATCTTTGATACTTGCCTCAGTGGAAGCCGAAATGACAGGACTATTCATGATATCTCTGACAAGCACCCTAGTTGTCATATTAGCATCACCATGTTGCCTGACAGGTTTTTTTACCACAACATTAAATCAAAATTATGGCCTTAAGTACTTTGCTCATCTACCAAGGCAGGTCTTGTATTGGTTAATAGAACCTTTTCTCCGTCGCCTCTTCCTGTAAAATTTATTTTTGCCCTTCCATTTGGAATTGTTCTAATAAAGTCATCAAGAGAAGTGTTTTTAATGAAATCCGTCAAACTATAATTGTTATCTCTATGAGTATCAGCTGCAGTAGCAACTCTAACAAGTTCACTCTTGATTTTTTTTGCTGCATTCATGGGATCCAGTCCACCTGGCAATAACATTGAAAAGACGAGAGCTTTTTTCCTAATAGCACCAACAGGTCCACAAACTAAAAGATATCGATCGCTTAAATGCATAATTCCTACTGCGAGTTTTATTTCAGAGCCCTTGATATAATTTCGCTTACCCTCTATAACAAAAGAACCTTTTGGAAGATATTGTCCTGTTGGAGCACCCTTCTTTATCTGATCCGGCATAACCCAGTATGCATCGGCGCTAGATAAGCCATCCTTCCATGCTCTACTAAATGATACTGTTGCCTGTGCCACTTCCTGTAATGTTGTTTCCATTTCACTAACTTTAATCGCATTCTTGATAATGAAGAATGGAGAGCCATACACTTCGGCATGAAATACTATATCATATTCCGTCAAATGTTTGCGTATTATAGCAGAGTTTGACGAAGCATCTCTGCCCCCGATTGC
>JAJNBK010000063.1 GCA_021155845.1 Nitrososphaeraceae archaeon | reverse complement strand
ACCTGGAGAACCAGTTGTTGGTACAGGACAACCTCTGTCAGTATTGCTAGGACCCGGAATCATTGGAAAGATATATGATGGGATTCAAAGACCGCTTGAGGAAATTGCTCAAAAATCAGGAGCATTCATTGGAAGAGGTATAGCCACAACTCCAGTTGATATGAAAAAAAAGTACAAGTTCAAGCCGACGCTCAAAAAAGGAGATGAAATTGAGGCAGGTTCTATTCTTGGAACGGTAGAAGAGACTCCACTGTTGACTCATAGCATTCTTGTTCCACCTGACTTTAAGGGGGGGAAATTGACAGATATTTCTTCTGAAGGCGAATATGATCTAGAGCATATTATTGCAACAGCCGAAAAAGATGGAAAAAAATTCCAATTAAAAATGTACCATAAGTGGCCTGTAAGAAAACCTAGACCTTATGCAGAAAGATATGATCCTACGGTTCCATTAATTACAGGTCAACGTATAATAGATACTTACTTTCCTATAGCAAAGGGAGGAACAGGTGCTATTCCTGGAGGATTTGGAACCGGCAAGACTGTTACGTTGCACCAGATTGCAAAATGGGCGGACTCTAAAGTAGTAGTCTATATTGGATGCGGTGAACGCGGTAATGAAATGACTGAAGTGCTTGTTGAATTTCCACATTTAATTGATCCTAGGTCAGGTAGACCATTGATGGAAAGAACAGTTCTTGTAGCAAATACAAGCAATATGCCTGTGGCTGCTCGAGAAGCATCAATCTACACGGGAGTTACTTTGGCAGAATATTATAGAGATATGGGATTTGACGTTGTACTCGTAGCGGATTCGACAAGTAGATGGGCTGAGGCCTTAAGAGAAATGTCTGGTCGTCTTGAAGAAATGCCTGCAGAAGAAGGATACCCATCATATCTTGCATCAAGATTAGCAGAATTCTATGAAAGAGCAGGTCGCGTTAGAGCATTGGGAAGCCCAGAAAGGGCAGGGTCTGTAACACTTGTAGGAGCTGTATCTCCATCAGGAGCAGACTTTACAGAGCCAGTAACAACTCACACAATTAGATTCATTAAAACCTTCTGGGCTCTTGATACTAGATTGGCTTACTCAAGACACTATCCATCTATAAATTGGATGCAGTCATATTCTGGATATCTAGATGATGTTTCAAAATGGTGGACAAGCAATGTAAGTGCTGACTGGTATAATCTGAGGGCAGAATCATATCATATTCTTCAGAGAGAAGACACTTTAAAAGAGATAGTCAGATTGCTGGGTCCTGAAGCATTACCAGATGAAGAAAAATTGGTATTGGAAGTCGCGAGAATGATAAAGATAGGCATACTACAGCAAAATTCTTTCGACAAAGTAGACACTTACTGCAGTCCTCAAAAACAGTTGAAATTAGTGAAATTAATGGTAAGATTCTATAAGGAATCTATTAGATCTCTTAAAGAAGGTGCATTACTCGTAGATATTAGAGCAATGCCCATTATTCCGTCACTTCTGAAAGCCAAATTTGAAATTCCTGACGATCAAGTCAATAAACTTGATGATATGGATAAACAAATGACCGAACAATTCCGCAAAATTGTCGCACATGAGGAGGTAAAAGCAGTTGTCTGAATCAGCCAGTGTAGAATATACTAAAGTAGCAGAGATTAAAGGGCCTCTTATTATTGTTGATGGCATCACAAAAGCTTCGTTCGATGAACTAGTCGAAATCGAGACCACTGAAGGTGAGAGAAGACTTGGCAGAGTATTAGAGGTAGGTCATGGCAAAGCAGTTGTTCAAGTATTTGAAGGTACAACAGGTCTAGCAATCACTGGTACTAAGGCAAAATTTTTGGGCAAAACAATGGCAATGCCAGTATCGCAGGAATTACTTGGTAGGGTATTTGACGGGCTAGGAAGACCAAACGACGGGTTGCCAGATCCTATTGCAGATCGATTCATAGATGTGAACGGAGAACCAATAAACCCAGAACGAAGAGAATATCCTACTTCATTTATACAGACTGGAGTTTCAGTAATTGATGGAATGCTAACTCTGGTGAGAGGACAAAAGCTTCCGATCTTTTCAGGTTCTGGTATGCCTCATAATATTTTAGCAGCTCAAATTGCCCGTCAGGCATCAGTAGTAGGAACTAAAGAGGATTTCGCGGTAGTATTTGCAGCTATAGGTGTACAATATTCCGAAGCGCAATATTTTAAACGTAGTTTGGAGGAATCAGGAGCACTAAGGCGAAGTGTGCTGTTTCTGAATTTGGCAGACGATCCAGCTATTGAAAGAATCATAACTCCACGAGTGGCATTAACTGTTGCAGAATATCTAGCATTTGATCTGGGCATGCATGTATTAGCAATTCTTACTGATATGACTAACTACGCAGAGGCACTTAGGGAGATTAGTGCGGCAAGAGAAGAAGTACCAGGCAGAAAGGGTTATCCTGGATACTTATATACCGATCTGGCGAATAACTATGAGCGTGCAGGAAGAATTAAAGGAGAAAATGGAAGTGTAACACAGGTGCCTATCTTGTCTATGCCAGCAGATGATATAACTCACCCTATTCCTGATCTTACAGGCTACATAACTGAGGGACAGATTGTTCTAGGCAGGGATTTATTCAGGAAAGGTATCTATCCGCCAGTCAATGTGCTTATGTCTCTTTCAAGATTGATGAAAGATGGAGTAGGTGAAGGAAAGACAAGAGGAGATCACATGGAAGTAGGAAATCAGCTTTATGACGCTTATTCTAGAGCACAAGAAGTAAGAGCACTTGCAGAAATTGTTGGCAGGGCCGGATTAACTGGTGTTGACTTGAAATACCTAGATGCAGGCGATATGTTTGAAAGTCATTTTCTAAAACAAAGTGCAGATGAGAATAGAAACCTTGAGGAAACTCTTGGCAAAGCATGGAATGTATTATCTACACTTCCTGAAGGAGAACTCACCAAGATCAAGGATAAGAATATAAGACAATTCTATAAAGGGACTGGAAGAGAGTAATAGTAATCTATGTCATTCGGCAAAAGAGTTACGGCAACTAAAATTGAATTGATTAAGATACGACGCTCAATGCAAGTAGCAAAGATGGTTCACAAAATTCTCGACGATAAGCGGGAAGTATTGTTGAAGAAAATAGATGAAATGATTGAGGAGGCAAACAAAGCAAGAGAAGATATTTGGCTACCATTGGAAGAGATTTACAAATCAGTCTATGATGCATATCTCTCATTAGGTACATCAACTATTGAATCTATTGCAACCTCAACACCAAGTACAATGGAAGTTGATGTCAATGTCCGCAGAATTGTTGATGTTAAAGTACCTACTCTTCAGGTAACAGCAAAAGAAGGCGCACAAACAATAGCATATGGTTTTGCAGACACAAATGCTTATGTAGACAAGGCAGCCAAACTGATAAAGGATGCATTACCAAGCATATGCAAGGCAGCAGAATATGAAAATGCAATCTTCAGTTTGGCTAAAGAGCTCGAAAGAACACAAAAACTAATAAATGCATTAGAATTTGTCATTATTCCTCAATATCAAGATGCGATTTACTTTATTAGAGCAACATTGGAGGAAAGAGAAAGAGAAGAATTTGTACGATTAAAGAAAGTGAAGGTTGTTTTGGAAAAGAAGAAGATTTAAAATGGCGGAAGATATTATCAACAAAATGTTTGAAACTGCCAAAACGAGACTAAGGAAAGAGCATGATTCAATGATTGAAAATATAAAACAAGACTTGTACAGTTACAAGAGAAAAGCATTAAACAAGACAGAACATCTATAACTACTTTTACCTCTACAATTAGAATTCAATAAATTATCTTTCTGCTGGCTATATTCTAGATAGATTATGAGAAATTATTCTTTAGAAGAATAATATATACACAATATTGCATGGAATATTGTCTATATGATAGCAAATAAAACATGAATATCTATGAATTTTAGAGTGCAACCAAAAATTTTAATCATATTCTATTAAAGTATAAAATATGACAAAAGAATATTTTTACTGTTCGATGGATATTTTATATATGTATAACAATTGAAGACGCATATTTCAGTTATCATTTCAAACTTCTTGATTTTGTAAGGCTTGTTTATAGACATAATAGTACTAAATCTCTTGACCCAGTTATTGTGAATATGTAGATATTTTAGATATCTCCGTCTCAACTATCAAAATTTTCTGTCGTGTAGACTAATGCTGCCAAATTGTTCAAAATAGTCTAACTTTTAAGGGTTGAAGAATAATAGCAAACAACCTTTGTAGCTGCTATATTAATTTACCAACCAAGAGCGCTTGCAGATTTTGCAGCAGCATAATCTAATGCTTGCTTAGGTTCCTTAGTACCAGAGTAAACAGCATCGATTGCTTCTCTTATGTGATCAGCTATCAGTGGATATTCCGGTATATTGGGCCTCTCTTGTCCAAATGGAATCAAAGAGATCAATTCATTATAATATGGAATTGATTTTCGCAATTCTGCTGAATAAGGTCCCTGTCCTATAGGTATTTGTGTTGGAAGGTATCCATATTTTGCTAGTATAGGAGAAAGTATTTCGGGTTTTAACATTATCATAATTAATTCCCATGCCAAGTCCTTATTTTTCGAAGTATTCGGAATACTCAGTAACCATCCTCCCATAATAGTTGTAGTCGAAGTATTTTGAGATGGTACTGGAAGCATTGGTATCATACCTACTTGCTCTTCGAGACTCCTCTTTGTAAGAGGCAAAAAGTTTCCTGGCAACCATGAGCCACCAAGCATAA
>JAJNBK010000062.1 GCA_021155845.1 Nitrososphaeraceae archaeon | reverse complement strand
GTCATAATCAAACGCCTTTGTGCTATCCGCTGTATACCATTTAGCAGATCCTGCTTCTTTTATCTTCAATTTGTAATATGGAATCATTGTGTAGCAAATCAGAACAGACAGAGCTCCTATTGGATCATGGATCAAATTACGCGCTGCCTCAATAACAGCAATTTTTAAGGGAAGATTAATTTTAAATTTAGAGCAGTGAGAATAAACTTGTTTGTGACCAAGAGATGCCCTTATAACTTGTGAAGCAAAGTCAAAGAGTTTATTCGCAGGTCTGAAATAAACCCACGCATTATCATTATAGAAAATATCTAAGCCAAGTTCAAGGATCTTACATTGAAGAAATAGATCTATTGCAGTTATATCGCTTGGTATGCTTATTTTTTTCGCAACTTCAGAAGTCACTGAAAGAGCTCTACCCATGACAGTATATTGTGACAAACCTCGATTCCTAACAGACCTAAGCCAGTATGCAATGAACGAAGATGCCCTCCCGGCTATCCCCTTATCTTGAATCGGCTTTGGATTTGATGCGCACAGTCCAATTCCTTTTTCTAAAAAAGATACAAGTTGTGCTGTAGTATCTTTATCGATAACAATATCAGCGTCATATAATACAATGACATCTCCAGCAGATCTACTGAAGATTTCATTCCAACCGGCGGCAGCTCCCCTTCTCTCACAATGATGTATCAAATTAATATTAAGCTGGGAATTTTTTTCGGCGAACCTTTCGACTAATTCTGGTGTGCTATCAGTCGAATCATCTGAAATGATTATTTCTGAAATGAAATAATCATTTGAATATTGAAAGTTCAATGAACGTAAAAGGTTAATTATATTCCGTTCTTCGTTGTATGAGGGTATACCAATTGTGACGCGTTTCATCAGTGGTATCCAGGATTAAACTCTGTACATATCTATCTAGTTTGTGTTTTAGTATTATAAAATTCATAATAACAGTTCTTTTTTATTTCATTAATAATCACATGTTGACTAGGTTATTTATTTACCGCTATAGGACAATACTATAGCCCATTTAAAAAAAACTTGAACAAATAAATCATAACGCGGAAGCTTCGGATCTTAAGCTTCGAATAATATGCAAGCAACGTGGTAGATAGATGTGTTTGTCTACACTAAGGCGTGCTTATAATTATTGCCTTTATTTTGATGAAGATGTTTCTGCAACTATGCGGTGATGGAATTACAAAATAGAGAAGAAAGTGCATTAGATGTAAAACTCTAGGAGATGACCTATGCAAATTTAAGTTTAGTACACTCAGGGCTTATTTAGCTATTTTATATTTAAAATATAGGGATTGTCATCCTCTTATACAAACATAATTGACTATTTAATAGCATAGGACGATCTAAGGACTGTCTATGATAGGTAGCCATTATAAAACATTGCAGAGAGGCATCCTCCAAAGAACCTTAGAGATAGCAGGAGCTGCCTTCCTCCTCTGAAAAATCTTTTAATTCATCCTGGTTTATGACTGTAAAACCTTCCTCCATCATCCTTTATCCGAATGATTGTGATTTAGAAAACGTGATTCAATATAGTCTTCATAATTGGAATCATATCCTTTAATTCAATAATGTTTTATATTCTCGATTAAAAGTATACTCAGATCATTTCTTTTCATAAATGTATACCCGTTTTGATCCTACGGGTAACTTTTGACATGAGGGAACTAATTAAGTGCTCATTTATGTTTATGATTACTTTTGTAACTAGATCATGATTCAGATTCTAGTCTTTCTTTATAGTATGCGTTTGTAAGTATTATAGTATGACTCAATGCTAGATTACAATTAAATCAAATCATTTAAAGCCTTGAGATATTCAAAGTTAACGTCCTAATTTTTAAAATTTTGTAGTGAATGTAAAGGTATTGAAAGATTTATAGAAAAGACATCAGACACTTGGTTATTATTACAGTGACATAGACATAACATAAAGTATGAAAAAAGAAGGAAACAAATCAATATCTTATATTTTAGTAATAGACCTCACTAGAAGAATATAATTTTTTAATTTGCATATTTATAGATATCACAGCAAGTATTCATATACGGACAACAATATGATTCCTTGTACTTTGCAAACACATAGCATTGGTATTGACAAACACATGGTTTTTCCAATTTTTGTTCAAGAACCCGGAATGGAAATTCATTGTATCGATGCGATGCCTGAAATGACAATAACTCCGTTGTCAGAAACTATCAGCCAAGTTCAGAAGGTGTTAGATGCTGGAATTTCATCGATAATTATCTTTGGCATTCCTAAGCAACGGGACCGTGGTGCTAGCTATGCTTCAAAAAAAAATGGAATAGTACAGCGTGCATTGTTATTGATTAAGGGTAATTTCGGAAAATCGGTCAATGTGACAACTGACGTATGTATATGCCAATATAATTTCTCTGGTCATTGCGGAGTTTTCAAGGATAATGGCAAAATAGACAACGATTCTACGTTACACATTCTCTCCGACATCGCTACAAGTCATGCAGAGGCAGGTGCTGATATAGTCGCACCTTCTTCAATGATGGATGGTCAAGTACTTTCAATAAGAAGATCACTTGATAAGCATGGTTTTAAAAATACTAAAATTTTATCTTATTCTGCGAAGTATCACTCGTCACTTTACACACCTTTCAGATCGGCTACTTTTTCAAATAAATGCAATTATAATAAACTGAATAAATCATCTTACCAGATAGCATATACAAATCCAAAAGAGACAATGAGAGAAATTGAATGTGACATTAGGGAAGGAGCAGACATGGTTATGATAAAACCATCAATGGCCTACCTGGATGTCATCTACATGATAAAAAAAATTTTTAAATTTCCTCTTGCCGTTCAGAATGTTTCTGGTGAATATGCTATGGTAAAGGCTGCAGGGAGACGAGGATGGATAGAAGAAGAAGAAGCTAAAGTTAATTCTATTGTCTCGATAAAAAGGGCAGGTGCAGACAGGATAGTATCATACTTTGCCATGGATATAGCAAGATATTTAGATTAATCGCCAGTCACGATTATATATAATTCCTACAACAATCGAACTGTCCCGCGGTAGCTCAGCCTGGTAGAGCTTTCGGCTGTAGATGTCGGCTTACTCTCTCATTAGCTGACCACGAGAATCAGCCTATTAGGCGCACAACTTGCAGTAACCGAAGAGTCGCAGGCTCAAACAAACTTAGTTAACAACTATGTTGGAGCAGATCCTGCCCGCGGGATACAATCCATTTCTCTGATCTAATTGGTTATTATATATGAATATCCGATAGTAGGATATGTCAAATACAATTGAAACAATTAATCCATCTACTGGAAAAGCAATTGCAACTTATAATAGTATGAGTACCGAAGAAGTCAATCAAAAAACGAAAAATGCGAGAATCGCTTTTGAAAATTGGAAAAAGATCGATATCTCAGAACGATGTGCATATATGCGACGCCTTGGAAGAGTTATGAAAAAAAACAAAGAGGATTATGCAAGATTAATCACGGAGGAAATGGGTAAACCAATAAGACAATCACTCGCTGAGATAGATAAATGTGCATGGGTTTGTGATTATTATTCAGAACATGCGGAATCTTTTTTAAGAGATGAACTAATTCCTACAGAATTTCGTAAAAGTTTCGTCTCATTTGAACCACTCGGAGTAATTGCATGCATTATGCCATGGAACTTTCCTTTTTGGCAGGTAATGAGATTTGCAGTTCCCGCATTAACAGCAGGAAATGTTGGAATACTAAAACATTCAAGTGTATGCATGGGAACATCTCTGCAAATTGAACAAGCATTTAAAGACGCAAGTTTTCCTGAAAATGTTTTTCAGTCCATAATTGGAGATTACAGAGCAGGAGAGGCTCTTGTAGAGTCAGGTATAGATGCTGTATCAGTTACTGGCAGTGTTGATACTGGAAGAAGAGTAGCGGAACTTGCAACAAAGGATTTAAAAAAGTTCGTTTTGGAACTTGGTGGAAGTGATCCTTTTATAGTTCTTGAAGATGCAGATCTAAGTCAGACCGCACATATGGCAGCTCAATCTAGACTTCTGAACAATGGTCAAAGCTGCATTGCGGCAAAAAGGTTTATTGTTGTAAAAGATATAGTAGACAAGTTTACTAAGCTTTTTGTTGAAGAAACAGAGTCAGAAGTTGTAGGCGAACCAATGGATTCAAAGACAACCGTAGGACCTCTGGTTCGTGAAAGCCAAAGAGAGGCACTTGCAAAGCAGGTAGACGATGCTAAAACTAAAGGTGCAAGCATTCTAACCGGAGGAAATTCAATTAAAAGGGATGGCTTTTTTTACGAACCGACTATAGTCTCCCAGGTAGATCATGGAATGAAGATCATAAAAGAGGAAGTATTTGGTCCTGCAGCTCCTATAATTGTCGTGAACAACGAAGAGGAGGCTATCAGGGAAGCAAACAATTCAGAATTTGGCTTGGGAGCGAGCATCTGGACCAATAATATTGAAAGAGGTATTCGTCTTGCAAGACAAGTTCAGAGTGGAATAGTTTCAGTAAATGAGATGGTACGATCTGATCCGCGCCTTCCTTTTGGTGGAATAAAACATTCTGGTATCGGACGAGAACTGTCTGAAATAGGCATTAAGGAGTTCGTTAATGTAAAGTCTGTAGTAGTAAAAGACATAACAAGCAGGTTACTTGTAGAATAATCCTGCCTTGCTTTCCTTTTTTTATTAATGAGTTTTCCTACGCAGATGTCAGCCTGAGTCTCTTAGCCATCTTCAGCCTCGCGTCAATGACATTGATCTGCTCTTCTAAAAGCTTCTTATAACCTACTAACAGTCTCTGCTGTTCGCCATAGCGTTCTTTTCGAATATCAGTCATTATCTCTGCAAAAACATTGATTATATTGTCAATATTGGAACCCAAATTCTGAATATCACGTGCATCTTTTTTAATATCGAGGTCAGTCGTTTGAGCGGCTTGAGCCTTTAAATCAGTCGTTTTTTGCTCTGTTATAGCCTTTGCTTTTTGTCCCATATATGTAACTAGGTCTCTCAAAGATTGCCCTACGTCTCTTGCCCTGGCGGACAAGGATTCCTCTTCAGGAGAAGGTTTTACCTCATACCTTTTTATTTCAGTATTTGTAGGAGGGGCTACCACCACTTTCTCTTCTCTAAAATTGGAGGGAGAAGATTCAGCAGTGGTATCTGAAATTGGTTCCTTTATGGTTTTTTTCTCGGACCTTATGGTATTCTCGTCGTCACTGCTCACGCTCTATTAAAGTCTTTAATACTTATAAGAAGTTCATTTCATGGCTATTAATTCAATATTCAATATCTTGTCTTTTGCTATTACACCTAATCGTAAGAGAAGACACAATTTAATCATATAATAATACTAAATTATCTATCAACATAAGCCCTTTGGTATGAAAGGGTATTATTATTATTATTAAAATATAACATAACTGCTCTGTCTGTCTGGATTCCATTTGCTAATTGTGACCCTTTATATCATCAGATCCTTTCGTATCATAACTTTCATTATATATATAATAGCAGTAGTTGTACTAATTTTGTGCTTTAGGTTTGACGCGAGTCTATAAAATATAGGTTCGCCCTGCTATTATATAAGACAAAAAAACGTAAGATAAATCGAGAATAGACGATAGAAATTTATATATTTCATGTAAGGCCAACTTCTAAGGAATGAATAAGCAGAATCAAGCAAACAACACAACGTCGTCATCTACAACTTCCGTGTATGCCTTACTTGTCATATCGTCTTTATTTGTAGTTGGTAGTGGTGTATTAGCATCTGATGTAGCAGCTCAAAATATGACTGGTGGTAATGCCACTGGACCCGAGTTAATGGCAAGCGCAGTTAACACTACTAATGCTACAACATCACCTGAAGCTTCAATGGGAGTGTCTGGTGTTACAGAATTAAGTGAGGGCAACATGACAATAACTAACCAAAGCGGACAGTAATTATATTGCTAATCTAAAGTAGCAATTTAATAAATTTTTTTTATTAAGTCATTCTTATTGTTATAATAGAGTATGTATGTTTGTATACTTAGTTTCTATATGTAACGAGATGCTATTTTAGGTTGAAAGCATTCCAAAAGGGTTTTAAACTTAAAACAATATTAGTAGTAGTAGTAGCCTGCCAAGATAGCATTGCTAGGGCTAATTATAGACAGTATACATGAGACTGAAACCCTAGAATAACAATCCAACAATAATAATCATAGACGCACTTTTCAAATAAAATGAGTATTAAGCAAATATAATCCGAAATACCTTACGATAATATATATAATATGTAAAATAAGATATGTTGTTGATATAATTTAATCTATATAGATTAATGCTTCCTCAAATATCTCGTACTTTTCTCTTCCCATTCTCAACATAAGAAACGGATTAATCAGGAAGATAAAAGATATTTTATAATTCCCTGCTAACTGCTATTGCTAATCTTGCATTGTAGAAATCACGTTTTGCTAAAGGGCAGATAATAAGAGAGGCAGCTGACAGACCAATCAAACTCTTCCTTGAGAAGTTGTGGATCCTTTTGTTTTGAAACTGCCATGTCTATATGAAATCTTTTAATTTATTATCTTTGTTTGAAAGAGTATGTCTCTTATGGATTTAAAACAGCTCTGCCTATAATTTTGCCAGCTTTGAGTTCATCAAGTGCTTGGTTTACTTCACCTAATTTATATTTCCTAGATATCACTGATTGAATTTTTCCGGATTTTGCCAGAGCAACCAGGTCTATCAGGTCGGCAAATTTACCAGTATATGCACCTGTCAAAGTGAATGCTCTCAATGGAATCAATGGCAAATTTAGCTCCAAGGCCCCACCGAAGAGACCTACCATGATGAGTCGTCCTCGTTTCCTTATC
>JAJNBK010000061.1 GCA_021155845.1 Nitrososphaeraceae archaeon | reverse complement strand
ATGCATTATATTATTATATTCATACTTTATTTAGCATATTTTATTGTCATCAATGAGAATATCAATCACAAATTCTAACAAACTCTTCTTCTTATCTTCTGAAATAAGACATCTTATTGTTCTTTGGCTTATTATGTTTTTGAATCTAATTCCATGCTGAAAAAACATTATTTCTCGATATCTCTATGATAAACTAAGACACAGTATCCTTTGTTGAAGATATTTTTCCAAAATGAATGACCTAAACGTATAAGAGTATAATGCATAATAATAATACATGTTGGTTTTGTTGAATCATCGGTTGTTTATCAAAATCTTTCTCTGAATCATTAATCATTATCACAGTAAATATTCCGATGTTTCTAGAGAACTGCCCTTAAGATTACAATAGGCACAACTTTGCCTCTCTTCTGGGGTTCTAGTCTTGGTAGTATCAGATTTCCGTCAAAATATATTCTATAATGATAGTTGCTATTATTTGGGAGAATTAGCCCTCTCTGTTCGAGTTTGTTATTAGAGCCTGTCTATATCAAAGTTCATTTATATGACTAGAGATCATCTACATGGTATTTTGACATACAGCCCGTACATTCAAAGATTTCATCCCCTACTGGGCCGCTAACATTAAACCTCACTATTGTAGTACATTTTGGACACTTGCCTTCCACGCTCCGAGTCTTTCTTTGTGGTTTAGCAGTTCTTCTTTTTCTACTGCCCATTTATAACAATAAGAGTGCTTTTACCGTTTTATAAATTTGGTTAATTGAAAGCCATCATTTATCGGACCTGAGTATTATTAGTCGTAACAAGTATTCAAGGCCTCCTCATAGATATTTGTATGTTATTTTAGGATAAGAAACAACATTTTTGAAAGAATAGAAGTTGCGACTCATCTCAAGATGTATTCCTCAGCCAATTAGAAACATATGATTGATTGTCTTGCTGTATTAATAGTTTCAGAGTAGTCAGAACAAACAAAGCAACTCGAAATTGACAATGAAAAACTATCCTAAGACCAAGTTTTTGGTACATGTTGTACACAAGTAATAATAATTTTAATTGAACCGATAGTTCAAGAACGCAATAAATTCCTCGTTAACCTATGTTGATGCATAAGAGCAATTAAATGTAAACAACCATGTATTGTTTAACATATTGGTTAAAGAGATGTGACATCAAAGAAATTAGGAGACAATAACTAAATGTATAAATATCTTACTCCACTCAAAAATGCGATTACATGACCTAGTAAAGTTTTAGTTGCTATAAGCAATATAAGTTTGAGTATAAAGCATTAACAAACAACTTTATGTGGAAACATCTGGAACTAATAATGAAAAGATGTATACACTTTGCAATTCATGCGGTAAAGAGTTCAACGATCTAGTTAATGGAGTAAGATATTCAAGCATCAGTAAAGGAATCCTGTTATTCTGCTCAGATAGTTGTTGTAAGAATTATCTTGATAGACCCAGAAAAGTATCTTAAACATAGAATGTATTCATATCTTTAACAGTAGCTTTCTAATTTTAGAACAAATATTAATTTACCGTATATGAGTGTTCCACCTATCTGTTCTTATAAGTTATTAAGATATTTCTGCTAAAGAGTAAAACTCAGCTTCAAATGTAGAAGAAGATGATCGATATGAAAAAGAATTTAAATTATACCGAAAAAATATCAAATTTTCAAATATGTAATCTGAATTGATATCTAACATCTAAGACGTTTTCATAATTATTCTAGTTATGTTCTGCATCTATATCTGAAGTACCTATTTTAGCCTCAATCCATATTTCTGTTTAAAATGGCCTGGCAGCCCATCAATTTAACCTTTACACACTTTTTTAACCTCAAATATACATTTATACAAAAGAATTCAAATTTATATATCGTCAAATTAGTTTTATATATTTGACCGAATCTCCCCCCGTTAATATTATATCTATTTACACTCAATTATATAGAGTGAGAATATCAAAGCACAGAAGAACAAGACCTCGCTGGCATCGTTTATGTATCCTCAAAGATTTATTCTTAAAGCTCTAGAATAAGGAGGAAGTATAAGTGAATTCAAAGATATTTGATTTGCTTAAATACGGAATGTTTCCAGAATAACTATTGTTAGCGATCCAAGAAATGGTGCTTGTCTCCTCCAAAACACTCGAAACCCTTTTTAGCATCATTTATAGGATTCTCGATTAGTTACAGGAATTAGTATTCTATGCCGGACTACTTTGAGATTGACCGTCTTATTGAAGACCTCGCAAAGATATATTCTACCGCATGTGCAACAACATGGTTCAAAATAACAAAGAATAAACATCCTACAAAGGACGAATTCAGAAAAAAAGTAGTGGAATTTATGAAGCACTTCGAGTACACTCTTTCAACCTATCCAAAGAGCTCGGAAGCGGACCAATTTCGTCAATATGCAATTAACAACCTAACAACTGAGATGGAAAACGTCCTTGCAGGAAATAATAAAGAAGTAGAACGAAGATACAAATATTATGTAGATTATAGTTAATACTTCCGCTTGGAAGGTTCTAATATTCTCAGGATGACACTATAAATACATGACACTAGTGATATAGAAAAAAGGAACGATAAAAGGAGAGGTGACAATCATTGAAGAGGAAAATAAACGATCTCTTGACTAATACTCTACTTACATTTATCAATTCATTTTCTACCCGGCAGTAGCATGATAAATTAGTGACATAGTTACAACCATCAACAGGCAAGAAAAGTCTGAGAATTAAATTTCTATAATTTGATTATCCTGTCTAATTTGTATCAACCGTTTGGAATAGAATTTACATTTATCATCTTCATATAATAATCATTTAACCAGCAATACAAATCCAAATTGTTCTGTGTCCTAAAGCTATTTACGCAATCCAACCTTGTAAAAGTGTTAATTTGAGTAAATAATATACTATTGAGCTTCTAAATGATAGTTAAGAGACTACACTATATTAGAAGGGAGATGCCAGACATATTTACGGCCTTTACCAGTAGTTTGCTTTGATTTTTTCTATCACATTTACATGTTCAGAGCTCTTACTTCTTGCAAATTTTTCCATAGCAGATAATGGCACTCCACCAAGTGATCTGGCTAGTCCAGCAAAGAAAAGACTTTTCATCTTATTATTGCGACCTACCTTGTGCATGAACTTTTGAATGCCGTATTTAAGGTTATGTTGCCAAGTTTTGTACATAACACCTAGCTTTGGTGGATCCATAGTGTTTCCAATATCAAAGAACTCTGATTTTTCCAATAGTCCTATAGGGACAAAAGTTAGAGGAGTGACAGTAAATTTGGAATCAGGTTGTTCCGTTTCAAGTTCATGTATAAGTCTAATTGTTTCCCAGCTATCCTCTGGGGTCTCGTCATTATCGAGACCCATAATCAGAGTGAACGCAGGGACCCAATAGTGTTCGTTAAGAGTTTTTACTGCGGTCTTTACAACCCAATGCCATTCTGTTGGTTTATAGGGGGCTAATTTCCGGTCCGCGTATTTACCTATCAATCTTATGCTACCTGTTTCGAATCCACATTGAATACCAATGTGATTATCTGCCCCTGCTCTAATTATCTTGGAAATATTGGGAATTAATCTTTCATCAGCGATTGCTCCCGCAAGAGTGCCATGGGTTGGATTGGTATGTTCAATTCCAGTAGCCATAATACCCTTAAATAGTTCTTCAATTGCTTCTCTATTTGGTTGCATATTCTTCGTAGTTCTTGGATTTAATCCATAGACGAAAATATCATCGCTGTGAACCCAGGCGTTTTTTAAACCGCCATACTTCATATTTATTTCAATTTCTTTTTGAACTTTCTCTACTGGATAATATCTCAACGGTCTTAGAGTGACATCACAGAATTTGCATCCGCGGCCGCATCCTCGCATTACTTCAATCATGCCATGCATACTTGGATTAACAATATTTGGAATCTCATCAACTGAGGGTTCGTCCCTGTAATGTATGAATCTGCCATGGTAATCCTTACCATTTCTAGAAAATTCCTTAATTTCTATTTTGAATTCTTTCTTTTTAAATGGGTTAGCATTTTCCATTTCCCCATTGATTAACGAATCGAAAAACCTTCTACCTGCTCCATCGATCTCTGGTCCAATACCACCAAGTTCTCCTTCAACAATTCCATAAAGGCCATATTCCTCAATCTTAGCCGGATCGTAATTGTACTGCCAAGTGCCTGATGCACCAGCAACCACTTTGGCGTTACTGCCATTCCTAGTCTTGGCAGCATTTATCCTATGGTGTAATTCTCTATTGTAAAATTCGTCGTATGACATCTGCTTACGTCCAAATGTGAATGTCATAGTTACAGGACCCATTCCAAGAGGATCCATTTCATATGTTCCTACTACCTGTGTTTCTGGTCCTATGAATTGTTCGATATAATCTGGGTGAGCAACTACAACGTCCTCTCTTCTATAACCATCTCGTAGAAGTGAGGCCTCTACTTTCCTGAGCCCATAGGGCGCGTAGGTGGCATGTCCATTTGTACTCTCAATTGGATTGCATATAAAGTCAAAGAGAATTCTAGGAGTAACTTGGTTGCCGAGTATATGATACCAAATGGAATCGTGACTTCTATTCGTATCAAGAGCCGGTGCACAACCAAAAAACGATGCTAAAGAGATGCCTCTATAAGGAGACATTAAAGTCCGGTCCGCTGTTAAAATAACCTTTGGATGGGTCATAAATCTAAGTCCCTAATCAGTATGCAGATAAATGTGGATAGATTTTAAGCTTTGCAATTTTCTAACTACCACCATACATTACCTTAAGACACATTATTTTAAATACATCGAAAAAATAATAGGTTTTAAAAAATAGAATGGATTTAATATGGGATCCATACTCAAAACAAAAATTTCTATTATTTTTCTATATACCGAATAAGAAACATATTCTCCATATTATAAATTTTGAAAGATAAATCTTAATGAAGATATCTAATAGTACAGTATACAATAAAATTATAATATTATCACATAATATAAACTTCGAAGTCGTTGCTGATGCAGTTTAAACAAGAACAGTATCCTCTCAAAAATTGCTCGTACGAAATGTGCGGTGCAAACTCAAAAACTTAGCAATTAAGAATTAGAAGAAATTGGATTCTTTCCGCCACATTTGAAGCAAATCTTAAAAAACAATCTGCGTTGTTGAGCTATCTGTTTTTTTGTAGCATCCGTGATAGGCATATGATAGTTTATGCTAACGGTGGGTAAATTTCTACTTTTCTATTTTGGATGAGAAATTCTATACCCTTTAAGAATCAATTAAGTTCTATAACTTGACAAATACAGTATGACCTGAATATATCGTTTCATTTATTTGTTTAATATGTTATATATGATATTATTGTATTCTAGCTAGAAGCGGTCATTCCGATAAATACTGGTTAAATCTGGTAACTTTGAGTGATGTAAAATAGATGCGAATAATTAAGTATCACTTTATCCCAGCAAAAGAGAAGCCTGCTAGAATTTGATCTCAATGGATTGAAACTTATTGCAAGCGATCGTACTTCTGATAAAATACTTCTTATTCTTTGAGTGGTTATATCATATATATCTTATATTCTCGATTGTTGTGAAGTCATTTGTCTGATACATTTATAAAAAATTGAGCTTTTATCCAATTCAATTATATATAGCATTCATTTGATACTGTTGTTCTTTAACAACATAAACAATCATTATAACGATGACAAAATCTTGTGGTTTTTCTATTTTATTATTACAATGGCCAATTGCAACGATAACAATATGCTTTGCAAGGGTAACCATACGATATAGTTGAAAGAATCAAGTCATTAATGAGTACAACATACCAATCAACGACAAAAGGGTATTGCTTCAGTATGCAAAGAAGAAATACATTTCGAGAATATATTAAAATATAAACTACAAGAGCTTTTTTTCAAAGATATTAAAATGATTCTTCATAAATTCTTAGTTTATTCCAGGTTTGAAGGTTGTTAATGATACTGCAAAAGTACAAAAGTCATACTTGTGAGTTTATTCATTATACACTTGGATGTATCAGATATAGTTCATAGGTAGAAATGCTATCTTTGATAAGGAAAATGTGTCTATGAGTAATCATTATTTATTTTCATTCTTTGAGATCTATAACTTGTTATGTCATAGTATAATTCTTTGATTTTATATCATCTACCTAAAACATATAATACTACCAAGTCTTGATTATTTCCATGAAATCGATGTCTGGATTTTGCTGGAATAAAAATAATATCTCTCTCTTTAATTGCC
>JAJNBK010000419.1 GCA_021155845.1 Nitrososphaeraceae archaeon | reverse complement strand
CAATCATGAAAAATAATTTTGCATATTGTGGCATGTTACTAGGTCAAAAGCTGGAAATGGTCAGCTAGCCAATTAGATAGTCGATCAGTTAAAATATATATGCAGCAGCAATCATGAAAACCTAATTTATCAACACATACACACATAATCTTTGAAAACTTATTGGTATTGAAAAATAATAAATACACTGCTTTTATTTTATTTTAGTTATTCATCACGCAGCAATCTCTCCTTTACCATTATGAAAATCTTCTGACTCTTCTATTCTGTAGGGATCACTTTTGTGTACATCTACAAATGTCGATGATGAAGGTAATGGTAATGGTAATGTGGAATTGGAATAAGACGCACTGCCTATAGCATTATTTGTCAACTCTTCTACAAGGTTTTCGTAATGCTTTTCTGATAAATGGGTATATTGTAAATAACATTAACCATTTATGGATCAGCTTTTAACGTCTGGATCAGTGATGTAAAAGATGCTGATATTAGTTTTTTCTTACTCTTCTAAAATATTTTCTTGCTGCTGTTTAATACCGTGTCAATTAACGGTTTATTTCTTTTGTATTCTTTAAGATAATTCATGATTACATTGTAATTTTGCCGTACCTTAAGAAGCTCTTTTTATTTACATCTTCTATTTTCTTCTTTTAGTTTCTCCAAGTTATCTATCTATCTTGTGTGATGATATAGTGTAAGGCAGCTTATCTTCTTTACTACTACTTTTCTCTTTAAGTGATTGTAAAGTTGCTGATATCCCCCAGTAATTATCTGTGCGTTTATTCATATACAGAATAAACTATATTAGCTTCTTTTTTGATAGGATTCGACTAAGCTGGATATATTCTCGAGAATTTTTATATGATGTTCCTCATCTACAATTAAGCTCTTTAAAAGAGATTTAGTTTCAAGATCATCAGCGGCTTCGATGCATTCCAAAAGCTTTTCTCTTGACTCATTTTCTTCGGCAATAGATTCTGCTATTCCTTTCTTCGTTAAACTTGAGCTACCAGTCGCACCCTCAATATTTGTCATTATACTTGATATATACTCTATATGCTTGAGTCCATCATTAAGTAAAGTATGAAGGTAATTTCTTATCAGATTATTTTGAACATTTCTGAGCACTGACATATAGTGCATTATCTCTTTAACTTCTGCTCCATGCTGGTCCTTTAACAATGTGTATAGCTTTTGCTTTCTTTCAGACTGTTTAACATTAGAATCCAATGACATAATTGAATTATGTTTGTAATCAACGATAAAAAAATGTAATGCCAATTTGGTTTGGTGTATGCTTAAATGCTATCTATATGCGCCAGTTTACTTTTAAATACAAATATTTGGTCTGTTGCAAAATAGTAGTAGTGATTATATTATTACATGGAGGTAATAACGAGATATATATAGTATTTGTTTTTACCAAGCATGAAACTAGTACTGCGGATTAAAGAGCAGCTAGCAAGTTAAGAATTCATTTGCGGTAAGTGCCCCATTGATGGCCAGAAGTTCGTTGTTGTCAATGTTTTAGAATTCATAATAATCACACATGTAGATAATTAAGTTGTCATCTGACTAGGCAGATTGCAAGACTTTGACAAATTCACCATCAAATCAATAGCTCTTATGTTATTCTTAGTAATACAAAAGGATCTTCTGTATTTCAGAAATGACATTTGTTGTCCGTGAATCAATTGAAACACTTGGGAGATGTATTATTATTATCTTTTCTTTTAGTTAAGCATGGAAGTTCTCGATTTACTTACTCTATGTCCCCCTCTGATGAACTATCTGTGTACTCTTTCTCATCATGAGAGCCCATCCTATGCCAATAACTAGCACACCAGCTATGGCAAGAAAAGTCAAATCCCATATTAACGGATTGGGATCATCTTTGACATGATGGAGAGAAAGAATATGATGGTTAATAATTCCTTCTATAATATTGAATAAACCAAAGCTGAAAAGTAGCAATCCTATAAACTCCCACCTGATGGGAAAAGTCTCTTTCTTATGTGCAGCACTCCAAAGAAGACCGACTCCTACTATTGTTACTACCAGTGCAATTGTGAGAAATAAACCATCCCATAAGACATTGAGTTTGAGTGTATCAATAGTGTTTGGTTGTATCTTGTTTGATACCATATGATGCCATTGCAGAATTTCATGAAAAACAATGGTGTCTATCAAACCAGCTAATCCTACTCCCGATAAGATCGCAGCCACTATGACTTTCTTACTATTTCCCTGTCCAGCAAGAAGAAGACCTTTTTTATTATTCATTATTCTTCAAGACCATCTATGTTAATACTAAACTGTAAAATATATTATAAATATATGAACAAAATTATCAGGTTTATGGTTAAATAAGGAGATAGTGTACAACTAGTTCTTAGTTTCTAAATATGTAGCTTCTTTATTTCTCAAGTTCTCTATGGCTAATTATTACATACCCTTATTCTACGCGTGAACTGGAATATCAAATACCCTGCTTAGTTGCTTTTTGCATATCTAAGAGTTGAATTAAGAAAAGAAAAGAGAAAAAGTAGTGTTAGTGCTCCTGGCGATATTAACAAGAGAAGATGCAACTATCACTTTTATCGTTGAATAACAAGTGGTTTATTTACATTATAGTTGCTATACTCTGTGCTCTTTTCCCATTCCAATAGCATAAATTTTTTTAATCTTGAATGTAACCACATTATTTATTTATAGTTCTTGCAATTGCATTGCTTACAAGGAATAAGATTTCCTCTTTTCGTACTATAATAGTGTTGACTTAGTAGATGATTACATTCTCTATTAGAACATATTGCTCCATGTCCCATTATTTTTCATTCCCTATTTTCAAGAAGCTATGACAGATGATGATGATG
>JAJNBK010000418.1 GCA_021155845.1 Nitrososphaeraceae archaeon | reverse complement strand
CTCCACCATCATTGTCATAAAATGTACCAACTAGTTTTCTTCCATCAGATGATACATCCACATTAAGAAATCCAAATAAATTCTCATACTGAATCGGTGCTAATTTTGGATCCATATGTACGTACTGACAAGAAGACTTGCCACCAGTACCTACTGTAGCTATTACAAGTCCATTTATAATAGGATAGTTGCTTGAATGCTTACTCGTTATTATTGGATCTTCACTGTTTTCAGCATTTGTTCTAAGTGGATAAGTTCTCTCATATGTATGACTATGTGCTTGAAGTACGAGATGTACTCCATATTTCTCATGGAACAAGATTCATGTTCTTCATAGTACATCATTCTATGAAAGAAAGGTATAATCCAATCTATATTGGGATTAGTAGAAGCTTTTTCTAAATCACGTGTTACAAATGCTAATTGCTCTTTTGCTTTATCCTTACTCATATCAAGATATTCTGATTCTGTTGCCAATGCAATGAAATGAACATTCTGATAGTCAAATGAGTAATATTGGCTTGTAAGGCCAAAACGGTTCATATATTGTGTTAATATTGATTCCTCCTCAATTTCATGATTACCTATTGCAATCTTCATTATGTTATCAATAGGCTGTATTATATCAAGCCAGCAATCTGCAGAGTCTTCATATGAGTAATCACCTAGTCCAAGTACTAATTCTGGATTTTTGCCTAATATGTTATTTACAGTATCGGTTGTATCAGAAGTACAAGCCCAATCTCCTGCAGCTGCAAAGTTAAAGTCAGAAGATAGAGTTGAGGCTGCGGCGGCATATATAATAGAGCGTTGTTTTTCTTCTTCTTTCATTTCAACTCCTTGTATGGCTATAACTATACATATCAGATAATAAATCCCAGGAAGAACCAAAGTCTTACTTTGCTTTCTATTCATGTTTTTGTCCTGAATCATTATTCTGTGAATTATGTCTTATTAACAAGTTCTATAATTCCTTAATTTGAGAAAGGTAATTCCGTGACTTCTGAACCTCCAACATAAAGAATAGAGGTGTCATGAATCAAGATATTTGTTTGTTATATCATCAATCTCACTTACTGTCCCATATATCTTCCAATTCTTATCTTATTCTTCTTCTTCTTCTTCTTCTACTTCGATACCTGTTTCTTCTTCATCAATCGATACTTCAGCATCATCATCGACCGCATCATCATTGCCACTGTCTTCTCCAGGAACTATTCTATATATTGCTCCTTGGCCAAATGAAACAACATAAAGATAACCATCAGATCCAACTTCTAGATCTGTAATTATATCAAATCCTTCACCCCATATTATATCTTGATTTTCTGAGATATTGTCTGCTACTTTATCAGCAAGTGGGCCATTGAGAATTAGTTCTGTTCTATCATCGCTTAAATCAAAATTGTAAATATTTCCATTATTATGGGCAGTTCCAATAAACAAATCATTTTCATATTCGTCCCCTAATTTATCAGAATTAAGAAATGTAATTGCTGTAGGTCCAACTTCTTCCTGCCAATCTAATTCAGGCTCGCTATAGGTTCCTCTTCCATCAAAGTCAACCAAATTATCGCGATCAAATTTGTTGTTAAGTGTAGAAGTAGACATTCCTGTTACTTGTCTCCATCCGCTGTTAAATCCCGGTTCTACAAGATTAATTTCATCGCCATGCTTTGATCCGTTTTCTGTATCCCATAACTTACCAGTTAGGGGATCAAATGCAATTCCGAAACTATTCCGTATTCCATAAGCATAATATTTGTTTAGAGGATCCTCGTTTCCAAGTATACCTACACCACCTACTACTTCTCCGTTCTGAGTAACACGAAGTATTCCACCCCTTCCGTCAGGTAGTGGTGACCCATCAATATTTTGGGAAAGTGTGTTCCCACTTGGCTCGTTAAGATAGTTAAGGTCACCAACTATAACATATACATTGTTATCAGTTCCAATAGTGACAACACCAGCATTGTGAGAAAATCCTGGTGTAGTTGGTAAATCAAGAAGCAGTTTAGGATTTACTAGTTTATTATTTACCAATTCATACCTGTAAAGACGATTGCCCAATGGATCCTTTTTTTCACTAAGATCTTCACCATCTTTTGATTCTGCTTCAGTATAGTATAGAAAAACATATGTAGGTGCATTTAGAGTCGCTTTTTCAGCAACAGCAATACCTAACATACCTCTTTCAGATTGGGTTGCAACGTTGACATCAAGTAGCGGCTCCGGTAACATCTCACCATTTACAATTCTCTGTACTGTACCTTTTTCTTTCTCTAAAACTAAAAGTAGGTAATTCAAGTCCATCTAAAACTAACTGTACTCCTAAACTAGGATCGTTGAGAAGTGGTTCTGCTACTGCATAATTAGAATATCCAATTGATACTATAGTCAAAATCAAGATGCCAATCAGATATATTCGAATGTTTAAAAGCATAGTAAATATAATAACAATTATTAAAAATACCTATTAAAAAACATTTTCCACTATTTGCAAAGAAAAAGTTGATATTAAATATATATCAAAATAAAGATTAAACATTATAATTTTAGTATATACAAAGTAAATTATTATTTGATATGTGTCTTATTACTACCTATATTGGTAGTATTTTCATCATTAATAGAACGTATCATTCAATAAAAAAAGAATCAGGTTTTTTCATACTTTCGGAAACATAAATCCTTCTTTTTTTGTTTATTTCTTTTTAATAGAATTCATATTATGTGCTGGAAGATACTTTAAATAAGACTAATGGAAGATATTGTTTTTAACATGAATCTGTCTAATTTTGTCTTAATAATAGCGGTCCTTTTGATTTCAGGAATTGCTTTAAACGCTTTTGTATCTTTTCCTTTAATTTTCGCAACAACATCATCTATATCATCTTCCCCCTCACAAACAGAATCTTCATTATTATGGACTACTGGAGCAAGTATGCCTACTAAAAGATCAGAGGTTGTTGGCGTTGCTTTAGGTGAAAAAATCTTTGTTATCGGAGGTTTATTGACTGGTCATAGTGATAGTCCTACAAACATCGTAGAAGTTTATGATACCACGACCGATAAATGGACTACTGCTGCCCCGTTACCAGAGCCCTTGCATCATATTGCTGCAGCAGCCTATAATGGTAAAGTGTATGTAGTGGGAGGTTGGGATGCAGAGAAAAATTCTTCTAACAAATTATTCATCTATGACCCAGACGCTAATAGATGGCAAGAGGGCAAACCAATGCCGACGGCTAGAGGCGGATTAACTGCTAAGTTTGTCAATGGAATTCTATATGCAATAGGTGGAAGAGAGTATGAAGAGAATTTCTTCACTACAAATGAAGCATATAATCCACAAACTAATACATGGACAGAAAAAGCACCAATGCCAACTGCAAGACACCATCTTTCATCAGC
>JAJNBK010000060.1 GCA_021155845.1 Nitrososphaeraceae archaeon | reverse complement strand
AAACGTGGAAGGCATATAGATTGTCCTGGTGAATGGCCTGTAGATGGTAGTTGTGGACCTACCCATGATTGTTCTTTCGACATTAAGATGGCAAAATGTCTCTGTGAATGCCATAACTATAGAGAATAGTTTTGAAAGTGGCGACAAAGGATTAGCTGCTGAGATAAAAAAGGTTAAAAATTATTTCTACGTTGATACAACAATGGAGTCATTTGACGGCAATAGAGTTTGTGCGTTCTGCAATACTGCTATTGATAGTGACGGAAGCATATGTGATAAATGTATGATAGTATACAATATTAAAACCTCTGATGCACTTAATGATGGATGCGGTTGCGATACATAGCCAAGCAAACAACATTTTCGACTTTCTCTAGTGTCCCACCCGATTTTTCTACTCTTAGGATCCTTTTAATTTATTCAATAGAAAAATGTATTTTTTAAGAGAAATATTTCATCTAAAGCCTTTATGTATTAAGTGCCACAATAAGCATAATTTATAGGAAGGGTCAGATAGTTGGTATAATTAATCATTTTTCTTATAAGAAATCATACAGCCACCACATCTTCATACCCTGAATTTAAACCATTCCTATTCTATCCATTAAATCTTTAGCCTTCTTCCGGATCTTCGAATCTATTTTTACTACAACCAAACCTTCATAAGGTTGTCCGTACATGACAACTGATTTATCTGGGACAATTAAGAAAAGAGGTAACGCAAGTAAATCTTCTTCTCCGTCAACTATGATTCTTACAGGAGAAGACATTTCCAATGCATCTTGCAATAGCTCAACAGCTTTCTTTGAAATGGTTCCTGCTTCATTAGAGCATTTCAATTCTTTAGCTAAGTTCTTGTCTATTTGATCGCCGTTCAAGGAAGAATTATTAACATATTTCCTTTTCATACGTCTCTCTTTCCCATCAACGACTGAAATGTCTGGTATGATACCAAACGAGATTAAACGGTCGGTCGTAGCGTCCCCAACAGATATTATTTTTTTCGCATCCCTTATCACTGCATTAAGCTTGCGTTTATTGATATTTTTGTCAGGAATGAGATCTCCAAAAGGTTTTTTTAGAATTCTGATACATTCAGGCGTGAGAGGCATTATGAGGTTGTATTTGATCAGATTTTGTTTCTTCTTCTTCTTGTGCGTTCATCTCTGCTGCTATCACACTTATTCGTCCGGCTACCATCTTGGCAACCTTGCTGAATGCATGTGATTGCATAGACTCAGGTTCGGCTATTATTATCGGCTTTCCGCGATCACTGCCCTCCATGATATGTGGATGAAGAGGGATTTCGCCAATAAAGGGTATGTTGAATTGCTCACTCACTCTCTGTCCGCCTCCCTTTCCGAATATGTGTATATGTTCATTGCAATGTGGGCATTGTAAGTAACTCATGTTTTCAATAACACCAACAATCGGTACATTTAATTTATTGAACATACCGATTGCCTTGACGGCGACATTCATAGCGACTTCTTGAGGAGTTGTTACGATCAGTATGCCTGTAATTGGAATTGTTTGTGCCATTGTTAATGGTGCATCACCAGTCCCTGGTGGTAAATCTATAATTAAATAGTCCAAGTCGCCCCAATTCACATCTGTAAGAAATTGCTTAACTATCCCTGATACGATAGGTCCTCTATAAATTCCTGCCTGCTGCGACTGCTCGTAGAAAAATCCCATGGATATTACCTTGACGCCTGATGTTATAGGTGGTTGAATTTTATTCTCGATTACCTGTGGTGACTCCTTTAGGCCCAGCATCAACGGTACACTTGGGCCATATATATCAGCGTCTAACAATCCCACCTTTGCTCCTGTCTTTGATAACACAAGTGCCAAATTCACAGCAACAGTAGTCTTGCCTACTCCTCCCTTTCCGCTGGCCACTGCTAATATGTTTTTGACGCCGGGTAACAACTCGTCCATTGATATAGCACGCCCTTCCATAACCCGTGCCGTTACCTTTAATTTGAGATCCTGAACTCCAATATTCGTAATAGCATTCCTAACATCCTGTTCTATATCGCTGTTAAATGGACAAGCAGGAGTAGTGAGTTCGAGTGTAAAAGCTACTTTGCCATCATTTATTATCACATCTTTTATCATACCCATAGATACAATATCTTTATGTAGTTCAGGGTCTACAACCTTCTTTAAAGAACTAAGAACTTGATCCACAGTAACCATATTTAAAAAATTTGTCTTTACTGTATTTAAATCATTCATTACATTATTAGAAGCGGTTAGAAATATGTAAATAGAATAAAAATTGTAAAGTTAAGGAAAAATTTTCTTTACATCTTGGAACCTTTTTCTGAGAGTGACGATACTTGTATCTCCTGCTACTGCGATCTGTGCCTGACTCACTTTCTCATCCTCTTTCAGGCATGCAGCATATAAAACTGCAACTGCAAGTGCATTGGGATCTTTGCCATGTGAAACAGGGTTTTCCTTTATAACGGTTAACATTTCCAATGCCCTTCTATATGTTTTTTCGCTTACTCTTGCCTTGCTCGCTATTTTCGCAAGATAAACGTTAGAGTCGATGACCGGAAGGTGAAGTTTCAAATGCCTTACCAATAGTCGATAACATTTTCCTGCAAAAATCGAGTCAGTATTTGCAGTTTCAGCGATTTCATCAAGCGTTCTAGGAATGTTTAGCTCTCTACATGCTGCATAAACAGCGGCAACAACTAGCGCTCGAATTGATCTGCCTTTAATAATACGTTTGTCAAGAGCTTTACGATAATTATATGCTGATTTTTCTACCAGCGCATCATTTAACGATAATTTATCCTTTACTGTTCCCATAATGGCAAAAGCATTCTTTAAATTTCTATGGTAGCTTCTATTGTTACTTGAAATTTTATTCCATCTACGCATTCTTTGGACTTTGCTCATCTGTTCGGGACTAATAGCGGCGCCATTAGCGTCTATATTAGAATATGAGATGAAAGTCGATAGACCCATATCGTGGAATGCTAAGGAAGTTGGCATTCCCGTCCTACTTTTACTTTCAATGTCATCACCCGAGTAAACTCTCCATTCAGGTCCCAACGATTCTATATTATCATGGATCACCATGCCACAAGTGCTACAAACGATCTCACTAGTCTCCGCATCAAATACCGTTGCTGTACTATTGCACAGCGAACACTTATCGGTGCTTCTTTCTGAGCGGGGTTCGATTTGTAGTGAACGATTGATATTGTTTTGTGACATTTTCATTAGTAATAAGCATCTGTAGAATAAATATAAGCTACATGTGTACTATTATGTTATTATTGTAAACTAATCACCAATTGTAACACAAAAAAATTCATTCTAACACAATACATTTAATTGAGAGAAATAATAAATGTGTGAAAATGCCTCCTAAATTATCTTCTAATAGTCTTTCTGCTACCTCAACAAGGTCTTTTAGATTTGATAATGAATATTCCAAAATATTAGATGAGGAGGCAGAAAGAATGGGCATATCAGTAAATGCACTAGTGGGAATTATCTTAAAAAGATATACCGAGTTTACTAGATATTTATCTAAAATTGACATGGTGGTTGTAAACCGTGAAATCTTGACTTCATTGCTTGATTGTAGTAATGAGGAAAGTCTCTACGACCTAGGCATGAAACTTGGTGAAACAGTTCCAATTGATACAATAATGTTTTGGAAGAAGGATTTGACTGAAAAGTCAGTCCTAGAATATATAGAAAAAATTATTTGTAGATATGGCCATTTAGGTACATATGACGAAATTTCACAATCAAGTAGCAGAATTATCGTAATACGACATCGCCTAGGACGAAAGGGTTCCAAATTCTTCGAAGGATATCTTCGATCTACTTTAAAAAATACTATCGCAAAGGATGCCACTTTTGAAGTAACGGAATCTTCAATGAAATTTGAAATTTTATATACATAGTATAGATTAAATCATTTCATCGTATCATTCTTGAATCAAAAGGTTCATAAATTGATGTTTCGATTAACTGCCTACATACAGTATGTTTTCTATAGTGCATATGAGTGATGTTGTCAGAATTCCACCAAACAGGTTAACTAATTCCCTGAAGAACACCGCTATTGGAATACTAAAAGAAAAGTACGAGAGCATGATAAGTCCAGACATAGGTTATATTATTATGATTATTGATGCTACCGCCAATTCAATAGGTAAACTAGTAGCTGGTGATGGTGCTACCTATCATAGAGTGAATTTCAAGGCGTTAACGTTCTTTCCAAAATTGCAGGAAGTAGTTGAAGGAGAGGTAGTAGAAATCACAGATTTTGGAGCTTTCGTTAGAATCGGACCGACTGATGCATTGCTTCATCTATCACAAATAACAGATGATTATTTGAGGAGTGATGTAAAACAAGGTGTAATTATAGCCAATCAGTCGGCAAAATCATTGAGAATAGGTTCGAGAATAAGAGCAAGAGTTACTGCTGTCAGTCTAGGTAAAGGAGCAGCAATGGGAAAAATTGGTATAACCTGTCGCCAACCTTTTCTGGGTGCAACTGAATGGATAGCGCAGGAGGTAAAAAAGGCCAATCAGCCGGCTACGCCTGCACCAGCGAAAGAAAAGAAAGGAGGAGGCAAATAGTAATTGCCTAAAGAAGTTGCTTGTAAAAAATGCAAGGCAATAACTATTGGGAAGGTTTGTCCGGTTTGTAAATCATCTGATCTTTCTCCAGATTGGTCCGGAATAATCCTTGTCTTCGGAATAATCCTTGTCTTTGACCCCTCGAAATCACAGATAGCCAGTACTCTAGAGATTACAGCTCCTCATAAGTATGCACTAAAAGTTTCATAATGATAATATGATGAAGAATTTAGAGTCATTTCTTAATGTGAGAGATGCTCTAGTAAAGTTCTTGCATGAAGACATCGGTACTGGAGACGTTACGAGCAATTGTCTTATTCCGCACGATCTTCATAGTCGAGCACAGATTATATGTAAAAATAAAAAATCAGCAGTAGTGTGTGGTCTTGAAGAAATGAGTTTGATTTTCGATCTGTGTGGCTGCAACACAAAAGCTTTGGTTTCCGATGGATCATGGGTTCAAAAGGGGACCATCGTAATGACAATAGAAGGAAAGACACGTTCTATTCTAAAGGCAGAGAGGACAGCCTTAAACCTTATAATGAGAATGAGTGGCATAGCATCTGAAACCAGATACATTAAGGATGCAATTGTAGATTTAAGTGATTCCATTATAATAGCCAGTACGCGCAAAACAGCACCAGGTTTGAGATTTTTCGATAAAAAAGCTGTGACAATAGGAGGAGGAAATAGCCACAGAATACGCTTAGATGATATGGTCTTGATAAAGGATAATCATCTTGCAATTACAGGCTCTGTAAAGAAATCCATAGAAATCGCAAAAAAGAAGGCAGCCTCTTCAATAACCATAGAATGTGAAGCTAAGAATTCAAATGAAGTTATTGAAGCCATAACCGCTGGAGCAGATATTGTTATGCTTGACAACTTCTCTCCCGAGGAGGCAGCTAAAATAATTAAAGAACTTTCAAGAATAGGTATACGAGAAAAGGTTCAGCTAGAGATCTCGGGAGGAATAACCATGCAGAACATAAGGGACTACGCAAAAGAACAGCCTGACATTATCTCAGTTGGATTTCTTACTCATTCTCCTAAGGCAGTCGATTTCAGCCTAGAAATAATATGAAAGCTTTAATACGCTCTAAAGGGTCGTTCTAAATCACATAGTATAGATTAAGCGTTCGCATTTGCTCATCATCGAGATTATGAGGAAAGCACTTGAAGAGACTAAGTTTTGGTGAAATGCTTGTCCAGCTGTCTCACATTTCATGATATTACTAGCATACGCTCAATAGCTAGTCTAGCTTTTTCTGCTGTTTTAGATGGCACTTTAACTTCATATATATTGTTTACTAGAGAATTATGAACCTTCTTTAGATTGATCTTTTTCATATACTTACAAACTGCGTCATCTTTTACTGGAATAAATGTTTTATCGGGATTCTCCTTAATCATTCTATGAAGAATTCCTGTTTCGGTAGCAATTACAAATTGACTTGCATGTGAATTTCTGGCATGATTCATCATCCCTTCGGTCGATAAAATGTGACCAGATTTTATCAATTCGCCAGTAGCCATATGATACAGCGCTGATGATGTACAGCTACATTCTGGATGAACTAAAAAATCTGCCTCTTTGAAAGTTGTAAGCATTTTGTTGATGTCTTCTGCCTTTATTCCAGCATGGACATGACACTCGCCAGGCCAAATATACATGTTCTTTCTTTTGGTTACATTCGCAACGTATGAGCCAAGAAACATATCAGGCAAAAACAATATTTCTTTATCTTTTGGAATACTGTTAACTACTTTAACAGCATTTGAAGAAGTACAACAGAAATCCGATAATGCCTTTACTTCAGCACTAGTATTAACATAACTAACAACTATGGCCTCTGGGTGCTCTTTAATCCATGTCTTTAACTCTTCTGCATTAATAGTGGATGATAGAGAACAACCTGCTTCTAAATCAGGAATAAGAACTCTTTTATCTGGACATATAATCGAAGCAGTCTCCGCCATAAAATGTACGCCGCAGAAGACTATGTTCTCAGCGTCCGTACGTGCAGCATGTCGTGAAAGTGCTAGAGAATCTCCTATAAAATCTGCTACATCCTGTACTTCAGGTAATTGATAATTATGCGCAAGAATTACTGCATTCTTTTCTTTCTTTAAAGCAATAACCTCATCCGCATAGTCTCTATCTTGCATCATCATTTTCCTTAGATAACAATTACTACATCTTTGCTACTACATTTAAAGTAGTATAATCTAGGACAGCCTTGCCTTTAGTATCCACATTATGGGCAATACTTGCCACATGATCTAATACTTTGCTGAAACCTTATCAAAATAAGCTAAGACAATATTATCGGCTCTATTTACCTAATAAAGGCTAAAGCTAGAAACGTCCGCTGACTCTCTCTTATTATACTTAATAAAAATAGGGCATCATAAAATGGATTACTTTTGCTATACTTATATCTTTTAGGTTTTCCTACACAGTCACAATAAAAGCATTATCTAGATTTGTAAAGATGTGTCATGTCTCTCTGTGTCGAAATGGATTTAAAATAAAACCAGAAGAAATATTTGTAAAAGAAGGAAGCTTTCTCAATTTATAGTTGCTAAAACTTTATCAAAGTTAATAGAGCATGCTTTGGATTAGGTTGCAATCAAACCACAGATAAGTCAATTCTTGATATTTATCTTTTAGATGAAAATGAGGCAAAGTTTGTTGCAGAAAGATTTCTAAATACTTTGGTACATAAATCTATGGAAAATATCAGATTATAACAGGTAGTGGTATTTGGTACCAAATGCTGGCTTATCGTATGCTGGTTATTTCCCGACGTACCGTACCATATTCTTTTTTTCTTTTTAGAAAGCATTATTGAAACAGCCATTCAGTCCATAAGGATAGGATTGAGAATCTCCGGTATTGCTTTTCATGTAAGTAAAACAATAGAGACAAAAACATGTTAACAGTTAGTTCAATCTGTTTTTTGATAATTGCACCAGAGGAGATTTCTTAAGATTGCTATAATTCTAATAATGATTATTCTAGTAATACATATATAAAAGACGGCGCTATAGCGTTGGTGAGCGAAATATATGCCAACACACGGATCATTAACCAAGGCTGGTAAAGTAAGAGGTCAGACCCCAAAAATCGAAGGTAAACCCGAAATCACGTAACAAAAACAACTTTATTAAACGATTTGAAAAGAGAAGGTTGCCAGGACAGAAAAAACCTGAACGTGGCGGAAGAAGATAACCGCTTCGCATGAAATAACTCGACTTTCTTTTGAACATTGAAATTTTGATTAGTTATCTGAGCACTAAATCTCTTATTTATATGAAAAATATCATTGAAACTCCTTTTAGGGGGTTTGCTTAGTTCGACCTAAAAAACTTTTTAACAAATAATTTTAAATCCAGTGAAAAGATGCTAGGCAACTTAATATTGTAATATAGATTAAATCTCAAATATATAAGTTGTCTAGGAAGGTAGGACTGATAGGCTGTGGAACTATAGGAAGCGAACTTGCCGTTGCGATTGATACTGGTATGATACAAAAAGCGGAATTAGTGGTACTTTACGACAAGGTTGAAAATGTGGCAATGGAACTACAATCAAAGCTACGAAATACGGCTACTAAATCATTTTCAAATTTCTCCAAACTGATTTCTTCCACTGCCTTTATGGATGCAGACATCATAATTGAAGCGGCTTCACAAGACGCAGTGAGAAAATTTGCGAAAACTATCCTTCAATCAGGTAAAGATATGGTTATAATGAGCGTCGGTGCTCTTGCGGAGCGCGACCTTCTTCATGAATTATCGGATCTTGCTTCCCAAAAACAAGTTCATATTTATGTGCCTACTGGCGCTATAGCGGGCATTGACGCTATTAGGAGTGTCAGGCATTTACTACACTCTGTGACAATTACTACAACGAAAAGTCCAAAGGCTTTAGCAGGGGCACCTTTTTTTGAAACAGCCCGATTCAAAGCAGAGTCGATCTCTCGGAAAAAATTAATCTATGAAGGAACTGCAGGAGATGCTGTAAAAAAATTTCCAGCCAACGTTAATGTTGCAGCCGCTCTAAGCTTAGCTGGATTAGGTATGGACGCGACAAAAGTCAAAATAATAGCAGACCCCTCTTTTTCCGTAAACCAACACGAAATAACTGCAAAAGGAAAATTTGGTGAAATTAATATTGTTGTTCGAAATATACCAAGTCCAAATAATCCAAAGACAAGTTACCTTGCCATTCTTTCTGCAGTCGAATGCATGCGCTCAATATGTAACGAAAACATAAGAATTGGCACGTGACTACGTTTTGCTCTAGTATCTCAATATTAAATGGTAGTAAAACTATAAGGATGGACGATGCATCTGTTGGAACAGTCAAACTCCTTTTTACAGTTTATATAGGGCTAGTATCTGTCTTGAATCAAGGTATTTAGAATGAGTTACGGAGGATTCAGAAGAAACGAC
>JAJNBK010000059.1 GCA_021155845.1 Nitrososphaeraceae archaeon | reverse complement strand
TAGATATTGGTCTTTTGTAAAAAAATCCATCGTATGAGCAATGCTAGCAAGATTTGCTGCTATGCGATGTCCTGGCAAAAATGTCTCATACATTAATTCGGCAGCACATTTACGGCCGGAGTTATCCAATACAATTTCAGCAAACGGTTTGATCGAATCAATTGAGTGTTGAGACCACGGATGATGATCCACCCAGATTATTTTCCAATCTTTTGCTTTCGCTTCGTTAAACATACTTTTACAAATATCAGTTACATTATCATTGAGACCAAGGTCAGAGATGATAATGAGCCCCTTGTCGTTAGAAAATTGATGATCAGAATTAATATAATTGGCCATTTTCTTAAAATTTTCAGCTCCATAATCAATAAAGAAGGTTCGTGCTTGTGGATATCTTATTAATCCAATAGAAGCTGAAAAAATACCATCTAAATCGGAATCATGTGAAAAGATACCTACGTTCTTCACATTATATCAATCCTTGAAAGTTTGATATTATTTTGGTTTGAAATTTCGATTCTTTCAGCAGCGTATTATTCAACCGTAAACGCATTCGAAGCCACATTATCTTCAAACATCCTTCGTTTACTGAACCGCTAACTATGTGTTTAGAATATGTTCTTTCTGAGCCATATCTAGCCATATCTAAAATACCATCAAATGGCTTTAATAATTTGAAAATCACTTTCCTATTCATAACCTTTCATATTATGAACTCACCTATAATAGAATTCTTTGTTCAATTTTTTCTACCATAAAATGCCAAAGATTCTATTAGATAAATTGATTTCTTCTTATGGCGGTAATTTCTAAAATTGAATGACCATTCTTCTTCTTTTACTACCATACGAATTATGTTCCAGGTTTTAACACTTCGAGGCAATCGTTTCTATATAGAGTAAATTTCTTCATTAAGTTCCGCGGGTGTTATGAACGATTGACAAAACGCAAAAATCGGAAATTGATTATACCAAGATTATCAATTCAATGAAAGCAAAAAAAACATATAGTTATGTATCGCCCTGAGACATACAGCCTAGAAAATTGAATTAGTGACTAGAAAAGACTTCATATTGGATTGTCTAAATACAATTCAATATAGAAAATTATCATGCTTAACATACAGAAGTACATTACTGAAGTCAAATATACTTATGACACTAAACATAGTTAACAGATGTACAATGATGTTCTTTCTATAATTGCATTACTAGCAGTCTTGACAATGATTATAACATTACCTGTATTATCTGCTAACATAGGATTAGTAAACGCTCAGAAGATCAACCAAGAAGAAGTTGCTAGCCAGGGCCCAATAGAGGATAAAATAATAGAACTAGAAGATTCCTTTAAAGAACTCTTAATAATTACTCCCAATGCAGAAGGAAGTAATAGTAAAGAAAATAGTGACGAATGCGAAAATGAGTCGAACTGCTTTAATGTGAATCTAAATGAAGATACAGAAAACAAAGAATTAGAATCATCCATTAACATACTTTTACCATTTCCTTAAGAGAACTTATTAGTTATCTTCTAAAATATTTTTGGAATAAATGATCTTATTTCTCTTTCAGATGATTTCTCTATTGTCTTTATAATCTATTCTTGTGTCTTTGGCGTTTTCTCTCTACTCGCTGGTCATATTATATATATTAATATTAACTTTACCAACAACATTTTATTTCAACAGTGAACATAATATCTCGTATTTATTGATGTTTGAGGCAGTACAATTTAGTATGTCAAAAATTGCGTCTATCTCAATTTTTGCTGTAATAAAATATTACATATCGGATTGCTTGGCTACAATCATAAAATATGAAGTTAAATAATTTAATCTAATAACAACATTTATTTCTCTTTTTGACAGCAATTTAAGTGGTTTTAACTTACCATTAAATTGTGCGAAATTTGGCCATGACTGCAGATCACGTCCTTATAGTATCGTTGTTTTGTTTTGTTAGGAAATCATTAAAATATTAAATAACTTTAATCGAAGATGAAACAGAAGAATAAAATTGTTTCATTGGTCTATAGTTGATTTGACGATAAATTAAAAAATATAAAAAAGAATTAGTCGGTCGGTTTACAAGTTGTTATTCTTATTCTCCGCCTTAGCCGCCGCCTTCGCCGCCTTCACCGCCGCCTTCGCCGCCTTCACCGCCGCCTTCCATGCCGCCTTCACCGCCGCCTTCCATGCCGCCTGTCATATTTCCGCCAGTCATATTTCCGCCAGTCATATTTTGTGCTATGGCATTATGTGTGCCTATCGCAAATATCGATGCTATGAGAATAGCAGATAAAGCTGCCACAGCTAACGTTACGTAATTTCTTTGATTCAATTTGTTCATACGTGTGGTAGTTGAGGGTTACATAAAATATATCTATTTCTATGTTCTATTCTAGAGTATAGTTCCTTTTTTTCTTCACTTATAAAATTGTCTAGTTACTACACTTTAGCAAGGTATGAAGAATTAGTTTATGTAAAGAAGAAACTCAGAATGAGCATCTGCCAAGAAAAATTCATCAATTAGTCAAGCTTCTAATATCAATTAGAAATTGGAATAGACTGATCTTTCAGATGATGGCCACCGTTAGTAGATGAGCTTTAAAATTTTTTGAGCAATATAGGAAATTTGAAGGTATCCGAAAGAGCATATCTTTATTCTACTTTCATATCAATAATTCTATTCTATTCTGCGAGAAAAAACCACAAATATGTCTGGGAGTAGTTTATAAAAAGATGACATTATTTGTATAGCGGAGCAGTTTTGTGTTTAGACAATATATAAGTTTAATTCGTTTACCCAATCTATTTAGTGCTGCATCTAATATTTTACCTGGCTATTGTATAATAGTTACTGCTATCTCTTCTTCTTTCAATAATACAAATTTCTTGCACTTGGCTGGCCTAATGGTTACGTCTTCACTTCTTTATATGGCAGGGATAGTCTTAAACGACTATTTTGATATTGAAATAGACAAAAAAGAGCGTCCTGCGAGACCTTTACCATCTGGAAACGTATCAAAACGAAAAGCACTAACTATTGCTATTTCATCGATCATAACTGCCAACGTCATTTCTCTTCTCATTAGTTGGATGAGCTTGGTATTTGCTGTCATACTAACTGCCATCATTATTGCGTATGATTCTCGTTTAAAACACAAGACGATTACGGGTCCAATCAGTATGAGTTCTGCAAGATTTGTTAATGTGATATTGGGAGCTAGTCCTGCATTCTCTATGCTTCTGCTATCTAGCGAATCGATTACAATGCTATTATTTATTGCTACTATATTGTTTCTATATATTTTATCAATAAGTGTCCTTAGTAAAAAAGAGGTAAGTGGTAAGGCGACAAGACTTAATATTATTTTCCTATTCGCAATTGTGTTTGTTGTTATAACATCAATAGCAATTGTAGGTCTGATTGGAATACTTCAAACCGTAGCATTTGTTAATCTAGCCTTATTCTCTGCTGTTATGATTATTACGTTCATACCGATAATAAGAAGTCACGCTAGTCTTGCTCCAGTTGATATTCAAAATACTATCAGAAATATGATAATATCTATAATAATACTTGATTCTGTATTCGTAAGTGGCGTAATCGGATTGCAGTATGGATTGGCAACTCTTCTTCTTATAATTCCTTCAATTCTTCTAGCAAGAATACTTGATACGACCTAGAACAGTACGGCTTTTTTGCTGTATTACATAACGTATGTGTGTGTGTATATATATACCAGTCTATTGGCTCCTTATTAATTCAATAGGTGAGAGCATATAGTAACTTCTCATGGTGAATAGCTACTATAGATAGATTTAAGATGAGGTATTCAAGCGTATTTAAATGGAAATCTAGACGCATTATACATTTAGGTATATAAAAGTACAGTAATAAAATACAGACATATAAATATCATCCATTACCTTCACAGAATGCTTTGATTTTATGATGGTTTTTAACAAGGTAGATAGAATTTAACCCAACAAATGACATCTGTAATAGAAATAATCTTATTGCTCAACATAGCAATCCCGATAACACAATGCGACAACATAATATTAGGTGATTGTCAATCTAATGGAAGTAATAATATCAATATAAATAGAAAATATACACAACAAGACTTTTTTTTAAAAGATGAGAAGTTACCAGTTCAATTTATTAATGTCATTTCAAATACACTACAAAGATTTTTTGCGCTTTCAGACGTATTTGTAGATAATATCATCAAATATACTATTGCTCTTTTTGTTGTAATTGACCCTATTGGAACTGTTCCTCTTTATATTGCTCTAACGGAAAAAATGCAAAAAGGAGAGCGAAAAGCGGTTTCAAAGATAGCCGTTATTACTGCAGGTGTATTGTTAATCGTATTTGCAGTAGCTGGTACGCAGATTCTTAGTATTTTTGGGATCACTATATTCAGTTTTATGATTGCAGGTGGAGTGCTATTGTTTATCGTATCAATAGAATTACTGACTTATGGAGCATGGAGATTTGGTGGTACAGTACCAGGCGAGTCAGGAGTAGTCCCACTTGCATTTCCCTTACTTGCAGGACCTGGAGCCATTACTTCTGTAATAATTTCTTTTCAAGCTGCTGGATTAATCGTAACAATATTGTCCATTGCAATTGTAATTAGTGTAACGTATATCATCTTACTACTAGTAAATCCTATTTACAGAATACTGGGAAGACGTGGTTCTATGATAATTACAAGAGTATTTGCAGTTTTGGTAGCAGCAATTGCAGTACAGTACATTGTGGAAGGAGCTACGCAGATCTATCTGACAATTGTATGAAGCTATAATGTAT
>JAJNBK010000417.1 GCA_021155845.1 Nitrososphaeraceae archaeon | reverse complement strand
TATGCCAGGTGGACCTATTAGAAGCAACGGCCTACTACCATCTACCCATCCTGAGAGCCATTTTACGGCTGCCAATCGAGCACCTTCATTTCCTACCATCTGCTGGACTTTCATAGGTCGGTAGAGTTCAGACCACATCATAATTTGATCAATTGCTAATTCAAAAAAAAGCAATATAAAACATGTGTATCTTGGCTCTAATAACTCAAATTGTTAGCCATATAGCCTAAAAACCGAATATGTCTCCTATAGCAATTTCATGATTGACGGTATGCAACGTACTAACCAGACTCTACTGTAGTAGGTTTAGCTTTACCTCTTTATTTTAATTCTCAAAGTTATAGATTTACATCCAAATCTTTAGAAGCAATTGCAAAAATGACACATATCTCTATTTTGGAATAGTGCTTGATATTCTAAACCAGCCGTATAGATTTGTAATAGGAAATTAGAGTCAAGGAGATTTTCGTAGATGAGATTTTGTTGAAGAAAATAAATGTTCAGCATTACTGCTGGCTATGGGCATTAGCATATATTCCAAGTTCAAATTCACAAATGTGTTTGACGTTCCATAGACCAAGAGATAAAGAGAACTACTTTTATATGGAGCCTTATCTTCTTACTGGCATTTTAAAGTCCTTTTGAAAAGAATCAAGCATATCGCCTCTTACTAGTTCATTATACCAATATTGGTTATAATGGTTTTGAAATTCTAATGGAAGCATATGGACTGCAAGGTCTGCTTCTTTTAAATAAATTTCACTTTTTTTCATTGTTATTTCGAATGCTTTCCTAACATCCTTACTAATGAGTGAATAGTAGAGAGGCCATGATGGTGTTTTAATAGACCGTTGCTTCAAAGCATCTTGAATCTCATTTCCGCAACCAACACATTCAGCTGCATTTGCCATGCCCAAATGAAATATATCACCCAAAGGAGGACGGTTAAATGCCATATTCCTCCCAGCAGTTCCCATTACTGCGCGATATTTCTTATAACAGATAATCATATTTTCATAGTTGATAGATTCTGGCTCTGTCTTCATCTTATAATCGATATACTGTCCCAGTCTAGCGTCCTTAAACCCCTCTTCAAATGCTTTCAACACAGAGTCTCCACCTTGGGAAATTTTCTCTCTTGCAATTTCCAGAATATAGGGATTCATAAGTTTATAGTCATCAAGGTATTCTGCGTCCTCATCCTTGTCAATTATTCTATCCATAGGTTCACTAAGATCGATAGCTATAATATGACCATCAATAATTGAATTTTTCAAGTCTTTGGAAATTTCTTCCTTATTGTAGGTAGAAGCACCATCAAACAATGCATTGAAAACTGGGAACGTCATCTTAACGAAATTAGAATTTAAAATCCTCTGTACCCTGTCTGCGAGAATTTCGGGTCTTGATAGTCTTGTTATAACGTCATTGAGTTTCGTATCATCCAGAATTAGTTCTGAAGAACCGACTTCACTGGTAAATTTTTTCATCGTGGCAGATGGGCTAGAATCAGAATTAATCCGCTGATGTAAGGACATTAAGAATCTCTTTGTAAAATCACCAAATTCCTTTTCATATTTTTGCTTATATTTTGTAAATTGTTTATAGCCGTTTTCTCGAAGTAAAATTCTTTTTAAGATTTCTTTTCCAGATCTCGTGCTCACTAGAGCAGCTTTTGTAAAGATATGTTCGTCCTTACCGCTCATATATATTGGTCTCACTCTAGCATCTAATTATTTAACTTTCATACAGTACAAACGTCAACGTTATCGAATACTACTGCCAATGCTTTACAAAATACATTGACCATTATAGGACAGAATATCTGAATTTTGTAAGTTATCATAATACAGCCAAAAAAATGAAAAAAGAATGCAGCGCTAACGAGAAGCCATCGCTATACGTTCCTGCTCATTCTTTTTCTTAACAGCATGACTTGCCATATCATTATTTGCTGCCAAGATTATCTCTTTTGCTAATGCTTCTTCAATAGTCTGTGGATTTGAATATGTTGCTTCCCTTACGCCCTCAGCTATGAAACGCAGCGCAAGATCTACTCTTCGTAGCGGCGCTACATCTACCGAAACATGATATACAACTCCGCCATAGACAATACGGGTTGTATCTTCATTAGGAGACGCATTTTCTATCGCCCTTACCAATAATTCCACTGGATTTTTACCTGTTTCTATGTGGATAATATCAAGGGCAGTTCTTACTACATTCAATACACGGGCCTTTTTTCCTCCCATTCTACCTGTATTTTTTGCATATTTTTTTCCAAAATGCATCATCTTATTTGATAATCTTTCTATTATATTTACGTCAGACTTCTTTAATCTCTGGTGCTCGTGTCTTCCGAAGGTAATTGGAATCACTGATGCTGGTTTCAATGAGATTACTCTACTTAGACCTATATCAGTTACTTCGATCTTGGTTGTATCCCACTTATTAAATAACATGATATTTACTTGTTCCTTGCCGCTCATTTACTATCTCCTCGGTTTTTCCTTCCTACCATAGACAAGTTCCTTCAACGACACACCATTTACTTTAAAAACTTGCCATCTAACACCAGGAATATCACCCATTGCTCCTCCCATTGAGCCTCCAATGCCTTCTAATATTACTTCGTCGTGTTCGTCGACAAAGTTCAGGGCACCGTCCCGTGGAAGAAAAGCCGTTATTGATTTACCATTTTTGATCAGCTGAACCCTGACACATTTTCTGACCGCCGAGTTGGGTTGTTTTGACTCTATACCTACTTTTTCTAGCACTATGCCTCTCGCCTGCGGCGCGCCTTCTAATGGATTGGCCTAGTCCTAACGGAGATTTAGCCATCATATATTCACTTGTTTATCATTATTTAGAGTTTGTTCCCCACTTACTATAAGAACATTGGATATTTGGAAGTATCGCTTTGCAAGTATCCTCGCCTTTTCAGCATTTCTACCTTCTCTACCTACAACAACTCCCTTTTTCTTGGCATCTACAATAACGACTGCTTGTTTCGTACCATTCATTCTCTCGATAATCTTAATTTCATTTATCAGCTCTGAATTTAATATGTTAGAAATAAATTTGCATGGGTCATCGGAATATTCAACTAGCTCAACCTTTTTTGCAACTACATTTTGAAGTTGCTTGATTGTCGATCCTCCCTTTCCGATCGCCAGACCCATATGTCCCTTGTGAACAATAAATATGACACGGTCCATCCTTTCGTCGAAAATACAATCTCGTGCTGTTGCGCTTGTTATGCTCTGAAATAGAGACATTAAACGCAATTCGTCAGAAGTTAATTTAATCTTGTCTGTCATCTTATAGGACCTCTG
>JAJNBK010000001.1 GCA_021155845.1 Nitrososphaeraceae archaeon | reverse complement strand
AATTACCATATAAATTTTTACAAGAAAATAATGTTGGTATATAATATGGAGAAAATAATTGTATGTGAAATGTGTTTATATCAAACAACTAGTAGATCCGCTTATAAAAATCACCTGGAAACGAGAAAACATAATCTACTATCTAAAGGACTACCACTTAGAAAAATATATAAATGTGATACTTGTGATTACAAAACACAAGATAAATCAAATTATAATAAACATTTATTAAAACATTCTAATATTTGTAAATCCTGTAATATTAAATTTAATGATAAAAAAGAAATGGTGAAACATTCAATGACAAAACAACATTATGAGAATGTAAATAAAAATAATATGAATCACCAAATAGGATTTAAGATAAATGAGATTGTTAATAATACAATAATGAAGCAAGAGCAACTTAAAAAAGAAAAACCAACAAATTTTTTTCAAGCTATTGAAGAAACAAAAAGAAATGAACATAATAAAAAATTAGCAGAAGAAATTTTTATGAAAAAATAATAATAATGAACAAAAAAGAATACAATCATATTTATTATATAAAAAATAACAAATTAACTAATCCAAAAAAGAAAGGAAGAAAAAAGCAACCAACTTATATTACAAATCAAAAAAGAAGACAATATAGAAGAGAATACTATATTAAAAAGAAAGAAAAGAAAATAAAACAATTGCCATATGATCATAATAAAAATATATCAATATTTTTTTGATTAAACGCACTTATAATTATCTTAAAAAATATCGCACTTATAAAAAACTGAAAAATAATATAAAAAAAAATCTATATTCATTATATAACTAAAACTATATAATGAATGAAAAACAAATTCCTAAAAAAAAAGAAGTTCCTGAAATTGTAAAGCTGGTTACAAATATGACATACGGCAAATCTTCAAAAAAAAGATTATTTACTATTCCAACACAGAATTTATTACGTAATACTTTTATACTAAATGTTGGGAAAAAAAATGACTACGATTTATTGTATAATATTACTAAAGAAATAAGTAATAACCAAGATAAGTATAGAAAATATAATAAGTATGGTAAGACTGATTATATTGATATTTCTGAATTAAAGGAAAAGGGGAAAGTATTAAATAAAGTACTATTTGATAAGGATGTTGATAGTAAATTGAGAGCTAAAAGAATTGTAAAAGAATTTAAAGGGTATATGGTTCAAAACCCAATTTATCCTATTTCACATTTTTTAGATTTTAGTGATATGCAAAATAATAAATATATGAGTGAATTTTCAGATAATTTTTTTGAAGTTTATTTGCAAAAAGCACATGATAATTTATATAGTAATAATGAAATATTAAGAGCTGATTTAAAAATAAGATATGCAGTAGAAAAGGAGGTTATAGTTAATGGTGATTCAAAATATATTATTGAAGAAAAGTATTTAAAAAAAAGATTTGAATTTAATAGAGATACAATTATATTTGATGGTTATGTTAAAGAATTTGATCCAAATAGAGTTAAAAGTATTTATGATCAATTTAGTGCAGAATTTACAGGAGATTCCTCATCAGGTATACCTTTAATGATTATTGGTTATATTGTAACATTTAATAAAAGAGGAGGTTTATTTGCAGATGCTAAAGACACTGTATATAAGCTTAAAGCATTTTATTCAGTTACTGATTCTGAATTTCATAAATTAACATCAGCATCAACAACATCAAATAAGTTATGTATTTATGAAACATTTTTAGATATTAATGATATGGTCCATCTTAAAAATATTGGTAACAGAATAAAAGATGTTAAACAATATTTTAAAGATAAATTAAAACAAGAAGGAGAGGAAATTGAATCAGCCGTATTAAATGGTAATCTAATTAAAAGTGTAGAATTATTGACAAAGAAATATAATAAAAGAAACATTATTGTATTTTATACTAAAACATCAAATGAACATAGAGATAGAAGTATTATTGTGGATAATGGTGTAACTACTATTACAAAAGAAGAAGATGATGAAGAATTAGTTAAAGAATGTATGAATAAAAAAGTATTTTTATATTATAAAAATTTACATGTAGCACCATGTTTATTAAATGCTAATTGTTCTGAAAAATCTTTGGGATGTTATGAAGAAGGTAAAAAAAAGAGAAGGAAATGTGAATCATTTGGAAAATGTATTTGTGCGGCATCAAAAGAAAAATTATACATATATGATAAGAAAGGTAATCATGAAGAGTATAAAGAAAAATCATTATTCAAATTAAGAACATCATATATTAAAGATTATGATAAAATTGAAAATATATTAGGATTTGATACTGAAACAAGAACATTAGTAAATAACTTTGCAAAAATATTTAATGCCACAATATATGGTAAATTATTTGGTAAAATTATAAGTGAATCATTTTATGGTATTAATGCATTAAAAGATTTTGTTGAATATTTAAATAAAATAACAACAAGATTAAATGATAAGAAAAGTAGACCAAATGAAAAAATATCAAAAATACACATGTATGGATTTAATAACTCAAACTTTGATAATTTATTAATTTATGATGAATTATATAAACATGAACCATTAACAGAATTTGTTTTTTCAAATAGTTCCATAAAATATATTAAATATAGAAATATGAATATTTATGATATTAGATTATTTTATGCAGGTTCATTAGAAAGTGTTGCAGATTCATTTAAATTAGAAATTAAAAAAGGTGTATTCCCATATAAGTTTCCAAATGAAGATAATTTATATTATAAAGGCGAAATACCAGATGTTAAATATTTTAAATCAAAAGTTGATTATGACTTATGTTTAGAAGAAATAAAATTAAATAATAATGTCTTTGATCTTAAACAATATTGTGAAAAATATTGTATGATGGATTCAAAATTAGTATATGAAATAGCTGTAAAACATATTGAAAATTCTTTTGGAAAAATAAATATTAAGAATAAAGATGGTGATATTGTTGAAAGATTATTTGATGTGCAAAAATGTCCTACTGCAGCGGGTGGCTCATTAAAATTATTCTTTCAAGTTTTTATGAATGAGGAAATAAAACAATCACCAGATAAAATTGTTGAACCAGAAAGAAAATCATATATAGGTGGAAGAACAGAAATATTTAAAAAGAAATTTGTATCAAAAAGAAATGACAAAGGATTATTACAATATTTATTTTACTATGATATAAACTCATCTTACCCATCATCAATGACTAAAATGATGCCAAATGAATATTATAAAACAATTAAAAGTATTGTTAATGATATTAAAATTGATGAGATTGAATCATATAATTTATATCATGCTAAAGTTGAATATAAAGGAAATGATAAAAATTTTATTTCAAATATATTGACAAGAACAAAAGAAGGATCAATAATACCATCAATAAAATCAGAAGAATATCAATGGTTATGGGGTTGTGAATTAATTGAAGCAATTAATAATAACATGAAAGTAGATATTGATGAAGAACATTTTTACATACCAAAAGCAATATTTGAAGATTTTGCAAGATATTTTTATAATGAAAGATTAAAAGTAAAAGATACAAATGATGCTTTGTCACAATTTTATAAAACTATTATGAATAGTTTATATGGAAAATTTGGTCAAAAAGTTTTTACAAAATCTAAATTAGTTGATAATTCTGAAGAGATGTATAATTTATTAGGACCTAATAATAGATTATTATCATATAACATAATAAATGATAAAATAATGGTTGAATATGAAACAACAGATGATGAATATAGATCAATAGGTAAATTAGTAAGATTTTCATCATATATTGCAGCATTATCTAGATGTAAATTAAGTGAATTTATGAGGGATGTGGGACATGAAAATGTTTATTATTGCGATACTGATAGTGTATTTACAACAAAAAGACCAAGTAAAAATTTAGTTGATCAGAAGGAATTAGGTAAGTGGAAAGAAGAAAAAGAAAGTCCAATTGAATTAGCATTATTTATAGCTCCTAAAACATATTATATACAGCAAGCAGGAACACATAAACAAGTTAAAAAATCTAAAGGTGGAGATGGTAAAAAGTTAGAATTAAAAGATTATAATAAAATGATGAAAGGTGGTGTAGTGAAACAATCACGTGATACATTTTATAGATCATTAGAGGGCATTAAAATTATAGAAACTCCAAAAGAATATACAAGTGTTTATAATAAAAGAATATGGGATAAAGAAGGAAACTCAAAATCATTTGGTAATATTTCTGAATGGAGGGATAATAAGAATTTGATAATGGAAGCAAGAAAAGAATTAAAAAAAGAAATGAAAGAAATTAAGAAGAAGGCTGTTCAAAAATTAAATGAATATTTAAAAAATGAAATAATTAACTTAAAACGCACTTAAAGTTTTATAAATATAATAAAGTAAGTATAATATATATAATAAATGCCAAAACCAGCAATATATACAAAGGAACAAAAAAAAGAATTAGTAAAAAAGAGGAACAAACAGTATTATGAAAACAAGAAAAAAGAAAAATTAAATAAATTATTAAATTCAGAAGAATCAGAAGAATTTAATAAAGATAAAAAAATAAAATCATATGTACAATTGATTGAATTGACAAAGAAGCAATTAATTCAATATTTAGAAAAAAATAATTTGCAAGAAGAGAAGAAAGAAATTATTAAAACTTACAATATAATTTTATAATTAACTTATAAAGCACTTAAAGTTTATAATATATAATAATATTATAAAATGTCAGAATATTGTCAAATATGCAAAACAATAGTGTACCATAATAAAGAACAAATAAATGCATGCTTTACTATTTCTTTTCATGTAGAAAATATATCATATCATTTTTGTTATGATTGTACAGATTTTATAGATAATTTCTTTTGTAAAGAAGAAATAAAAAGATACAAAAAATGGTGCAAAGATAAAGAACTACCAATTGACAAAGATACAATAAAAAAAATAAAATCAAATACATTAAATATATAGTAAATAAATATATAGTACTATAATATGGCACTATCAATAAATGAATTAATAAAAGAAAAAGAATTATTATTATTTGAGATTGAAAAGCTGAAAAAAAATGAACATGAAAGAGCAATGAGAATGTTTGAAGCAAGTGGTGAATATATGAGTTTAGAATATGAAAATAATTCTTTAAAAAAGGAAAATGATAATTTAAAAAATGAAAATATAGAACATTATAAAAGACTTGCTAATTTTATTTCTAAAATGGGAGATTTACAAATAAAGTTAAATAACATTAAAAATGATATTAGTCAAATTGATGAATATGTGAATTTTATTAAAATAACATATTAATATATAGTACTATAATGATAAAAATGTGTTTTCCAATTGTGTTTTCATATAATTGGATAGATTTGTCATATCAATTTCACATATAAATACATTACATTTTTCTTTCATATCAACATCAATTTCATCAATATCATTTATTAATTCAGATGGAAATTCACCAGCTTTATATGAAATTTTATATAAATGAAGGAATTTATGTATGAAGTTTATTTTATCGGTATAATTTTTTTGTAAAGAAGTCATTTGAAATTGTAATTTAGACATTATATAATTATATTTATAAAATAATTATATAGTAAATAATGCGTCATAAATCAACATGTAAAGGATGTGAAAATTGTTGTATAAGTTGTAATGGTTGTAAATATTGTTGTGGTGAAATAAGTTTAAATTGTAAAGGTTGTAAGTATTGTTGTAATAAATATAAATGTTATGGATGTTTTTGGTGTCATCATTATTTAAATTTTGATGTTAACTGTATTGGTTGTATTGGTTGTTGTGATAGAAGTTATTGCAAAGGATGTGAAGCTTGTTGCAAATATCCATATTGTAAAATTTCAAATTGTAAATTTTGCAATAATAAAATATAGTAGTATAATAAATATATGAACCCAATAAAACAAAGATATGAAGATGATTTTAATAAAACAATAAAAATATATGATGAATTAGAAAAAGAAATAGATAATATAATTATAAAAGATATATTAGATGAAAAAGGTAGAATAAACAATATAATAAAATGTAGTATTTATTATAATGAATTATTAGATTTATTTATAAATAATAAAAGAATATACTATTATGGTATTTTAACAGGATTTTATAAACATATTGAAGAAATTACTAAAAAAATGAAAAATATAAAAGATTATTATTTATTATCCAAAATAAATTATTTATTACATTTTTTAGATAATAAATGTAATATTATTAAAGGTTGCACTATAATGAAATGGGTGAATTTTGATGCCAGAATAAAAAATATAGTACTATAATATGTCATTAGTAATAAATGATTATGAAGAAAAAAAAGAATTAGAAGATAAAATAAAGGAATTAGAAGATAAAATAAACCAATTAGAAGATCTTATAAGCAAGCAAAAGAATACAATTAATTGGTTGGCAGATATAGATGTAAAAAATCAAAGAATATATACCAAGGAAATAAACTCATTGCAATATAAACTAAATAATATTAATGATAAATATAAATACAAAGATTATACACATATATTACATGATTAATCTTCATCTAAATAACCATGTTTTTTCCATGATAATAATGTTCTATATTTAATATTGTATTTTGTTGATATTTTATTAACACTTAATCCATTTTTATAATCATTTTTAATATTATCTTTTATATTTTTATCAATTTTTAAAAATAATGTATTTTTTGGAAAGTATAATGTACTATTTTCCATTATATAAATTAGGACTATAAATTTTACAAATAGTAATAAATTCTTGTAATTTTGCGAGTTCATCAGGTAAAAGTTTTTTAGTTATACCTCCGGTAGGTGAAATAGCACCATCTTCCATAACAATACATAATTTAGTTTCTTCATCATATTCAAGATAAACTTTTGATTGTTTTAATTCTAATATCCAAGCTCCCATAATATTATGATTAGAAATTTATTTTCCAAAATATTCTTGATAAGTTGGAATCCATCCTTTATTTTTCCAATATATCAATGTTCTGTAGTATATACCTGTTAATTTAGATATTTCAACTAAATCACACTTATAACATATTAATTCTAATAAATATTCTTTTTTATCTTCACTTAATGCATCAAAACCTTTCTTTTTATTTGGTGTAATATATGATAATGAAGTTCTTTGATCAATTCTAAAACCATTATAACATTCAATACATGATGATTGATAATATTTACCAGCTTTGTAAAATTTATCTAATGGTAATTTATTTTCACATTTAATACATGTTTTATATTCCATAATTAATCATAAGATAAATTTTTTTGAAATGCTATAATATGATGAAACATACTAGAGTAGGTGTGAAATATGGTTTATTTCAACCTAAACATTTAAAAAGACAAGGTCAAATACCTTTAACAAAAGAAGAAAAAGATGGTGTATTTGATAGAGAAGCAATATCAATTTTTGATGATTATAGAGCTATTTTTCCAATGAGACAAGAACAATATCCAGAATATTATAAAAATATACCAAATCCATCAGAAGATCCAAGTGGAGAAAAATTAATTTGGTGGAAAGCATCAGTACCACATATAAATCCAGTTGAAATAATGCAGGATAGTATTGCAATTAATCAAATTAATAATACAGTAATAGATGCTTTAGATTATGGAGGTAAATTTGATATGAATGATTTATATGATGTTACTGTTCCAACTAATGAAACAATAAATAATAATATATATGGAAAAATGGATATATTAAGTAGAGATTCTAAAGCAGCTGCAAAAATTGGAAGAACAAGAAATGCTGTTCAAGCTAATTTAATAAGAACAATGATTGATGATTTAGCAAAAATAAATAAATTACCTGGAATAAAGGCTCAATTAATGGATGATGAAGCAATTAAACAACATAATATGTTGATTAAATCAGAAAATTCCATTTTGAATCCTCATTTTAAAAAACCTATGTTTAGGGGTCTTAATTAACCTCTTATTTTTCTAATAATTCTTGTTCTATTTGGAACTACTTTTGAAAAAATTTGATTTTCTTCAGTAAATTCAGGAATTATAATTGATTTTTTTATATTTTCAATATCCTTTTTATCTTTAATTTCATTTTTATTACTTACTACAGGATCAAAAGGTTCTTCTTTTACTTCTTTTTCATCTTCATCATCATATTCTTCTTTTTTCATATATTCATTCATTTTTTTCTTGGAGAATCTTGGAGCATGTAAATCTAATTGTTCCTCAACTTTAATATATTGATCAAAATTTTTCCTAAATTTTTTATTAATGTCTGTTATTGTTCTACATATTAATAAAAAATTATGTTTATTGTCCGGTGTATCACTTGTTACATTGTGAACCATTTTTTTAAAATTAGTTTTGGACATTAATGGCGGAGAATAAGCATCTGATAATATATCCATTTCTAGTCTATTTAACTTAAATACTAAAAGCCATTCACACATCATTCTAACTGAACGTGGAATTAAATTTAAATATTGAGTTGTAACAATATTAGAACAATTAAGATGTCTTGATTGTGAAAATAATGTTCTAAATGGTTCAGATTCTAACATTTTCCTTTCTTTAACACAATCATCAAATATACATAATATTTTTGGAGATTTAGATATATCTCCTGAATCTTTTATAGCTTTTTTTTGTGTATCAATCACATTTTGTATTACATTTGCCGAAGGATTGATACATACATGCGCTGGCAATATTATTTTTTTTCTGATAAGTGGGTCATAAGCATCATCACCTGATGGTAAAAATAAGAAAACAGCATCAAAATAAGGTTTAGGAGGTTTTCCATCTTTTTTTTCTTCATCACTCATTAGTTCATATGATGGACCATAAAATTCTCCTTTTGTTAATAAATTTACAATTAAACAGCTTTTACCGCTTCCAGGAGCCGCTGATATTAAAGTATTGGATGGATGGTTCATTACTATTTTTTCATCCATCAATAATCTATTCTTAATTTTTGATTTTTTAGTTTTTAATGGTTTAATTGATAGGTTCATATACTATAACATTCGATAATTTTTTGTTAATTGATGATAAAACTGATAGTTTAGGTAGTAAATTTATTATTTTATATTATACTTATATAGTAATGGTTAAACTAATTGTTAAAACTTATACAGCTTTACTAGAGAGATTAGAAGACAAAATAAAAAATCCTAATAATTTAAAAAATTTTGAAAGTAAAATAAGTAATTTTAATAATAAACTTAAATATCTTAGAATTGCTAATGCTGAATTATTACTTAATTCTAAATTAATAACTAATTTTGATGTTAATACTTATGAAATGAAAGAAAAACAAATAGAAAAATCAAAATGGGAAGAAATTATGACAAGTGTATATAATGCGTATAAAGATAAGTATGCTCTTGGTGGTAAACCTTATAAATATTTAGGGCCGGGAACTGATATTGGTAAAAATATTGCTGATAATATTAAACCATATAATGAAATTGATAGATTAGCAAGAGAACATGATTTGGAATATACATTAATAGGTACACTTGATAATCCTAAACAGAAAAAAGCTCTAATGAAATTATCTGATAATAGATTTCTTGAAAGATTAAAAAATTTTGGACAAAGATCTGATGAATATGATGAATATGAAATGTGGTATGATATAGCAAAAGATAAGTTTGAGTTAAATTATAAAGATGATTTATATCAAGCTAGCACAGAAAAAATAGATTCTGATGAAATAATTAGTATTATTAATAATGTTGGTAGATTTATTGACGAATTAACAAGTAAAAAATTAATTGGTTCAGCATCAGAAACAAAAACTATAAAATCAAATAAAGAATATAATAGAAAAACGGCTAATAGGTTAGCCAAACATCCTTCCCTTTTGGCTGAAGTTCAAATAAATGGTAATCCTTTAATATTTCATAGTAATGATTTTAAACTAGATAAAATAAAACAAAATACAGGTCAAGTAGTTTCATATTTGACAACAGATCTTGAAACAAAAAATATTGAAGGTGCCAACCCACAAAGTTTAACTGAATTAGAACAAATTGAAAATGCTATAAATTTAAAATTAAGATTGTATAAACCAGATGATAAATCATTAGAAAAAGAAAATGAAAAAATGGAAAATGATATATTGAATTTACTTAAAAACAATAAAATTGATCACCAAAATTTTTCTTCAATGGAATTAAAAAATAAATTCAAAAAATTATTAATAAATAAATTTGATAGAATATATGATTATGCTAAAAAAGCTAATGATAATTCTGAATTACAAAAATTTGTTGATGAATATGGATTTGATGTATTAACACCAGAACAAAAAATATTATATCATACAATTTTTGATGATTCAAAAGGAGAAGTTATTTTTAAAGGTGAAAATCCATTTACTAATAAAAAATCCAATTATGGTGAACTAATTAGAAATAGATTTTCAGAATTATTAAATAATTTACATACTAAAGGTGGTGATAAATTTAAAAATATTTTGGAATTAAATAAAAATATTCAAAAAAAATTATTAATTGAAATTGAAAAATTAGTTAAACCTGCTGATTATAAATATTTAAATGCTGATCAAAAAAATTATATTGAAAAATTAGAAGAAAATAGTGGTTATAAATTATATTATGGTGAAGATATTATAGAAGAAGAAAAGAAAGAAGAAAAGAAATCTGAAATGAAAGAAGAAAATAAATTAAATCCAGTTATCGAAAACATTTTAAAATTAAAAATAACAGCAAGAAGTAAACTAAATCGTCTTATAATTACATTAAGAAATATTAATTTTGATGATCTTGATCATATTTCAAAAGAAAGATCAGCTTTAATATATCATCAAGCTGGTGAACCAACACATCATCCAACACATAACATAAAATATGATGAAATTGATGAAGCTTTAATTAAAAAATTACATGATGCTTATGAAAAATACAAATTAGATCATTATGGTAAAGAAGGTGAAATTAAACCTCTTCCATCAGCTGAAGGCGAATTTAAAACAGTACCAATTGATGAACAAACTGAATTAAAGAAAAAATTGGATGAATTATTAAAACCACCTCATGCTGAACCAACAATTGAAGGTGTTAGAGAACAAAAAGGTATTCCTAGTGATGCTAATTCTTTATTAACACAAAGAGGTCTCTATTTTCCTAATAAACCATATACTGGAGAAAGAAATTATAACTTATTCACAATTAAAGGTGGTGTTGATGATGTTATAAAAACTCCTGCTGAAAAGAAAGTTTCAGAAGAATTTTATAGGGATTTTACACTTGTAATGCCTGGTTATGGTAATGGAAACCAACCTGATTACAAAGGTAAATTACAAAAACCTAATAATTCATTATTAAATGCAATTGATGATAATGAAACAATAAAATATCATGGTAGAATGTATCAACCTGCTGAAATTAATCCATTTAGATTTCCTTTATCCGCAAATACAAGAAGGAAGTATGCTGCAAGTATGTTTCCTGATGCAGGACAAAAACAAAAAATGTATCCTCAATTGGATCATGAACTGTATACCGGCCCTATTAGAATGGCTAATGAACCTGAATCAGTATATTATAATATGACTGAAGATAGATATTCAAAAAATACTAGATTATATTATCCGGATATAATACTGGCCGAAAATGAAAGAATAATGAGAGTATAAAAATATTCTATGCGTATATTATATTATGGATAATTCTAATGAAAATCAATTAATGCAGCTTCGAGAGTTAAATAATTTACTCTACTATAGACCAAGCCAGTCTTCGCTCTTCTCTGAGAGGGTCCAGAAGCTCCAAGTCTTCCAAAATTTGAATGTTGCAGCTGGTGGTACATCACAAATTATAATAAATGCTGACGATTATGTGTCAGGTCCAACTAGTTATTTGAGGGTTACATTTGATTTAGTAAAAACAGGTGCAACTGTTACTCCAATTGCTAGTGTATGGGGCCAGAACGGCAGCCCTCTAAATATCATATCATCTATGAGAATCGATCATAGGTCGGGCGAAAGTTTGGAATATATGCCGTTTTACGGCGGCCAGTACATGAATATATTAAGATGGTACCTGTACAATGAAGCCGAAAGAAAACAATTGGATGGGCTATTAAATCAAAATTATGTTAATACTTTATCAACTGCCGGAACATATAGTTATACCGCACTTATCCCAATGTCATTAATATTTGGATGTTTTGCAACAAACACTGTTATTCCTCCAGCATTTTTATCGGGTGCTAAAATAACTCTTGTTTTTAATACTTCAGTTGCTGCTATAGCAAATTCTAGTTTTACATATGGTAATATTAATTGCTCTTTACTTTTTGATAGTGTGCGTGTTTATGACGCCGTTAAGAAACAAATAGCTACCGAAATGGCTTCGTCAGAGGGCTCTGGAATTCAATTTTGCTTTGATACATACTATCAAACTAGTACAAATTTAACATTAGCAAATGCTACAAACACCGGTTTTTCATTTGATATTAATCAGGCTAATTCTATTGTTAAAAATGCTTTTGCTGTTTTCCTTCAAGCTTCTGATCTCGCCAGCTCTAGTAAGTCAAAAAATATGTTCAAAAATGTTGTTTCACTTCAGCAATGGAGGCTCGGAAGCACCTTTTACCCTAATCAGCAGATAGTTTGTGTACCGTATACAGCTTGCGGAACTTCCGCTGATGTTGCTGTTTCAGCTATACCAAACTCTGTACAAGCATATCAAAATACTTTATTATGTTTTGACTCACAATCAAAACAATTTGCAAGTTATCTTAATACAAATACTGTTACTATGGATCATTTTGTAAATTTAAAAGAGGATGCTGCAACAGTTCCTACAGACTCAGGTAATCTGAGCGTTTATGGTCAATTACTTGACCGATCACCAGCACTTTTATCATTTTCTGGTGTAAGCTCAAATAACAGTAGGTTATTAACATATACCGGAAATGCTTATGGTTTAACTACTGATGCAGCAGGAGCTTTCATTTTGGTTGTTTGGACTACTTCCACAAGATGCGCTAACCTCATTCAAGATAGCTGTATCGTAGATAAATAATAAAATGTTGTATGGCTAAAAGGGAAGTATATTTAATATCATAATAATTAATATTTTATCATGATATATTATAATGTCCGTATTTACAGCAGCTGTAGAACTATTAGGAATATTAGGTGAATCATCCGAACTTGCTAAATTAGGTAATCAATCATTAATATTTGAAACTATTGAAAATCAATTATCAGAACTTGTCTCTTCCGGAATGTCCTTAGAAAGAGCTAGAGAAGTTGTTATAAATAGACATCAAACAGAAAATTTACCAAATATTCCTATTCAAAGAGATCATTCTGTAGAATCACAAAATCAAGATTTTATTAGTGCAATAAATAGAAATATGAGAGAAAATACATTAAGACAAAGAAGACCACAATATGCTGAACCAAGTGATGAAAAAGATGATTTAGAAGATGTTCCTCTTTTAAATAATCCTGTTCAGCAAGTTAGACCCATTAGACTTAGACCAAGAGTTCCTACAAGACCAACAAATAATACTTTAAAAAAAGGTGCAGCCGCTGCTGTTGCAACAGGCGCTGTAATTTCTCAGGCTACATTAGGTAGTGGTGATGAAAGACTACCGGATAATACAGGTACTACAATTCCTGATAATACTGTTGAGCCTACAAATCCAATTAATCCTATTGATAATCCTAATATAAATCCGATAAATAATATTCCTATTGATACAACAAATAAAATATTATCAACTATTGATGGTGATATTATTTATAATCCACATGTTAGAGGTAGTTATAAAATTCCTTCATATCATTGGGTTGAAAAAAATGCTCAAAAATTCTCTGAACAAGCCGCTTTTAATGCTTTTGCTAATGGTGGTTCTTTATATTAATTTTCTGATGTAATATTATAGATGTCTAAAATTAGATCACAATTTAATACAGATGTGGATTCTGAAAATACTATTAAATTAAGAGTCAGCGCTGGTGCCGCACAAACAAGTACACCATGGAATTTTGAAGCTTTTTATGGTAATAATGCTTTTCTGGATACAACAAAATCTATGGAATTAGTTTCTTGTTCAATTACTCATACTGTCCCTAATGTTTCAGCTGATCAAAATAATAATGTTTTTGAACTTACAACTACAGCAGGTACTTTTACACATACTTTTTCAAATGGTTTTTATTCGGCAACAAATATTGGTAATATTCTTAAACCATTGTTAGATGCTGTTATTACACCATCTACATCAACATTTGGTTTTAGTGATGACGGATATTTTCAAATAACTATTACGGGTGGTGCTGAAATTAAAAATACAGTAAATAATACATTAGGTAATTTATTAGGTTATGATACCTTAAATGATTTTACAGATACTTTAACAGCTGATCTTTTACCTAAACTAAATGGTATTTCATATTTTCATATTGTTTCAAGAAAAATTGGTGTTAATTGTTATACAAATAGTGTTGATGGTACTAATTTAGGATGTTGTTTATTTTCGATACCTGTTACTGTTCCATTTGGATTTCAAAATGTTTTTGAAAATTCAAATAATCAGGAAAGAATAAGATTTAATATACAAACATCATTAAAAAATTTTGATATAAGTTTATATGATGAAAATTTTAGGTTATTAACAGATATGGACCCAAGATCTATTGTAGAATTGATATTAAAAGTAATTTACTAATAAATTTTTTCTCAATAATTATTGTATAAATGAGTTATCAATATGGAAATAGTATATACGGTTATCCTGCAGGATATACAGCAAATATTCAATATGAGGACGTTTTTACTAATAATCTAACAGCTGAACAAATTAGTGTTGGTGAATATAATGTTACACCACATTATACTCTACCAACAAATTCCCCAACAAATGGTCAATATATTGGCGTTTCTGGCGGAAGTGTTTCATGGGTTAATACTTTTAATGGTTTTCAAGCACAATATACTGGTGGAGCTATTTCAATTGCAGCCGGTAATTCATCACAAAATATATGTAATACTTTATTAATTGGTAGTAATTATAATACCGGAACATTTACATATACTGTACCTGTTACTGGTATATATGAATTAAATTATAATGTATGTTGGATTTGGACTAGTACTACAAATCCTGCTTCAGGTAGACTTGATTCTGCTTTCATAGTTGTAAATGGTGGTACTACATTTCCAGGATATAAAATCACTCAAACATATGCAGCAACAGGAATATCACAAACTTTTAGAGGTATTAATTCCGCAAATTATTATGCACAATTAAATTCTGGGGCAACAATACGATTAACACTGGCTAATAATTCTTCAGCTAATAATATGGTTATTGATTCAGCACAACTAAGTGCTAAATTATTACAAATTAGTTAAATTATTAAATATAATTATGTACACATAATATATATTGAAATATGTATTATGGAGGTAATGATATATACGGAAATCCAGCAGGCTATAATGCTAATGTTATATATGAAGATGTTTTTACTAATAATCTAACTGCAGAACAAATTAGTGTTGGTGAATATAATACTACACCACTTTATACTCTACCTACAACTGCTCCTCCAAGTACACCAAGTGTCATGGTTGCTCAAGAAGCAGGTAGTAATGTTTTTAGAATTCCTTCTGTTACATTCAAATGGCAATTACAAGTAACCAGTGGTACTTTTTATGATGTTAATGTTCCTGTTGCTGCTGGTGATTACAATTTAGAAACTGATATTTTCCCTTTAATACAAGATGAATTTCAAGATGTATTAGCACCATTAACAGCAAGTGGTGTTTATACATGTACTTTAGTTGGTGGTAAATTTACTTTGACTTTAGCTAGTGGTGTCAATATTTCCCAGACTGTTATGTTAAGTGCAGCATTAAGTGATAATGAATATTTGGGTAGTTCTGGTAATTCTATTATTATTGGTAATTCAGGAAGTGTAACTGTTTTGAATGATCCTATGTATACAGTAATTGTTGATCCTTTAATGATATGGCTACCTTATAATAACGGCGGTGAAGGTGATGTAATAAATCCGATGGATCAAAATTTGGATGCTAATAATTTTTCTATTAAAAAATTGGGGTATATTAATTTACTAAAAGCTGGTACACCTTCAGTTCCAGTTAATCCTGAAGTTACAGTATTTATGGATATTAATGGAAATATTAGTAGTGTTGATAGTGCCGGTAATGAACAACATTTAAATCAAACACGAATTCAATCTCTTGATGGTACTGATAGTATATTTTGTAATAGTAGTGGTAATATTGTTTATTCTGCTACTACTAATGATTTTTCATCATCAGGTTCTATGAAATTTCCAAGAACTATTACTGCTAATACAAGTGATCGTACATTCAGTTTTTCTGCTGGTACAAAATTATTCGAATTATCCAATACTTCACCATATTTATTATTTGATGATGGTGCTACAAGAATGAGAGTTAATAATACTAATACTGTTATGTATGGACCAAATGGTACTTCAGGTATTGAAGTCAGTAATACTAATTCTACAATCAATGGTACGTTAGTTGTAACTGATAAAATTACTACCAATACTAATCCTGTTAATTATGGATTATTTACTTCAGTAACAGATGATACTGTAAGTAATACTACTACTGAAACTACATTAATATCGGTTCCCTTGGGAAATTATACTATTCCGGCCAATACTATAGCAGTTGGTGATACATATAGGTTTAGGTTTGGTGGTAGACAAACAGTTGGATCATCAAATATAAGATTTAGAATACGCAGTACAACAGGTGGTATAACTGGTGCTGTTTTATTGGATAGTGGTTCTATTGTAAGTGTTGTTGGAGATTGGTCTGTTGAAGGTATTATGACATTCAAAGCGATAGGAGCCGCTGGTGTAGCAATATGTAATTCTGATTCTACTGTTTTGAGAGGTCAAACTACAAATGCATGTAGTCTTGTCAATAATACAACTGCCAATACAACTGTTGATAATATCATATCATTTACAGTTGAATATGCTGCAACAGGTAATACAATAATTAGAAGAAATGCTATATTTTGTAAAGTTTTTTAATTAAGTATTTGGTATTTTAAATTTTCTGTAATTTTTATTAACATTATCAATATTTTTGTCAAAACAATTATTACAAATTGATTTGTCATAAGCTGTGTGATGTATTGAACAATTTTTATATTCATTATCACTTTTATTTATATCCCTTAATAAAAATATAGTTTCATTGTCACTATCATAATCTATTTTATTGCAAAATTCACAACAAACTTCGTCACTATAAAAGTTAGTGTTATATAATCCAATATCATCAAATATTGTTGCATAATTTTCTTCATTATCTTTTAGTGTCATTCTTATATTAAATAATTATAAATTATATTTATATGAATTATATTCAATTCAGATAAATAGGTTTTTACTCTTCAAAATTTATTTTATGCAATTATTGATTATGTGTAATTTATACACATAATTGTTTTAGAAAATAATTATTTGCTTATTTTTTCATTCATTCTTTTCATTATATCTATTATATGTATAAAACCACTTATATTTCTTATTTTATCAAATGTATAACCAACACATTCTTTACATAATAATTTATTCTCACCATATTCAGGTTCACAATAATCAAAATCGCTATCAATGTCATCATCTTCATATTTATCATAATATTCAAATTCTTTTGTGCAAGACCAACAATAATATTTTTCCATAATATATTTATTCTTTTATAATAATACAACATTTTTTACCGCATTCTATATTATCATTTCTATTACAACAATATGGACAACCTTCACAATTACCATTTTTATTTGTACAACAATGATAACAACCATAACAATCTATATTATATTTTTTCTTTGTACAATGATCTAACTTTAAACCATAAGGATATTTTAATTTACCTTCTTTTGTATATAACCATGATTCTTTTAACATAATATAATATATCATAGATTTTTTTCATAAAATGGTCCCCATGGATCTACTAGTTGTTTGATATAAACACATTTCACATACAATTATTTTCTCCATATTATATACCAACATTATTTTCTTGTAAAAATTTATATGGTAATT
>JAJNBK010000058.1 GCA_021155845.1 Nitrososphaeraceae archaeon | reverse complement strand
ATTACCTAGGGTTATTCAGCAATTAGAAGCAAAAGTAATATTGATTTCAGATTTGCTGAATATGTTTGTATGCGATCCGCAAATTAAAATTGAAGAAGGGGAAAGGATGATAAAAGAAATTATAAATTCGCTAAGAAAAATATCAACAACAACAAACAACACCTTAATTGTAGTATCTTTGTACCGCCATCACCATCACCACTATTCTTCTTTTTCTTCATACTATCTATATGAAAAAATCCTTCTTCCAAGATTTGACAAATGTATTGAAATTACAAACAACAATCTTCATCATATCTATATGAAAAAATTCTTCTTCCAAGATTTGACAAATGTATTGAAATTACAAACAACAAGAAGGAAAAAGTCAATAATGTATTAGATTTAAAGATACGCAACCACAAAAACCGTCATCATAATGATGGTATTAGTAAGAACAGCAGCAGAAGATTCTCATTGTCAGAAAGAGACCTCATGCAGTTGACTCCACCAACAAGGTGATTTTTACTAATGGGCAGAATGATTCCATCTTTTAGAATAGTCAGTATAAAGGAGGAAAATGAATGGACGCCATTTTGAAACTCATTTAACATATCAAAAGATAGAAAGGTATCTTATGATATGTTTTTCATTTCACACATTAATACAATTCAGCATGATCTTATTGTTACAACAGGTGTTATCATCACAAGTACCACAATTCCAGAAAGATGGTTGTGCATATTTTATTGATAGAATATTTCTATTTAGTTTGATATATAAGTGCGAAATGAAAATTTCTTATGTTCTGGACAATGTCAAATCAAACAAATAGAAATTCTAATCATAAAATAAAACTGTTCAGATTAGCTTTGTGCGCTATTGTAGTAATAATTAGTATCGGTACAAGTTTAGTAGTCTATAAGAAATAGAAATTGCACCGGGAAAAAGAGTAAAAACTTGGACATTTAATGGTACTGTTCCTGCTCCTACAATAAGACTTACAGAAGGCGAAAATGTAACTATAAAGTTCATAAACAAATCACCAATACCCCATACAATACACTTCCATGGAAATCACGATGATACAGCTGATGGTGTACTACCACAAGTAATGCCTAATCAAACTTATCTTTACAACATTACAGGTGAACCTGCAGGTGCATTAATGTATCATTGCCATGCTCCTCCTACATCTCTTCATATAAGAATGGGCATGTACGGTGCCTTAATTGTGGATCCAAAAGATAAGCCATTACCACCTGCAAAGGAACTTGTTATGGTGATGAGTGAATATGATCTTGAGGATCAATTAGGATTTGAAGCAGACTATTATCTTATCAATGGATATGCTGATCAGTATATGCGAAATCCAATTACAATCAATCATGGCGAATTACTTAGAATGTATATAATTAATATAGGAACCACAATACCTGCTCCTTTCCATCTTCATAGTACCACGTTTATGGCATATCCCTCAGGGTTGTGGGATAATGAACCACAACACGTACAGACTATTCCAATAGCACCAGGTGATGCATCAATAGTTGAAGCTAAATGGAAGTATCCAGGCACTTATTTGTTTCACAGTCATGGAATACAAGAAGAAAGGGGAAATATGGGGCAGATAAATGTGATAGGAACATCAGGAACATATGGTGATAAGAATGTTATTAAAGATAGTAGTAGTAGTATGCACGGCGGACATCAAATATCAAATTCAAGTAATACTTTAGCTAGTCATTCTCCTACTAATGCTTCTTCTTCAGCATTAACAGAAACTGTTTCTATGTTCGATTGGCAGTATGAACTACAAAAGAGATTACAAAAACCACAAGTAATTAACTATTCACAACAAGAGTTTGAAGAAGAAGTAGAAGAAGGACAACAACATAATGTAACAACAACAACAGAATCTAAAGAAATTCAAGAAAGAGCTGAAGATATATCTTTGAGTAAGGATAGCACATTGGCAACTAACATTACAGACACAAATAACACAGAAGTAACGACGTTAATGGATAATGATACTTCCACTACACCTACTACACATATTTCAATGGTGTCAGGTTCTTCAAATCCTAACAACAAAGTATTCTATGATCCAACACCAGCAAAGGTAAAAACATCTACTACAATAACATGGACAAACGATGACACTCTTCCACATACAGTAACCTCTGGGAATGCAGATACAGGGCCCAGCGGAGAATTTGACTCTGGAATAGTTATGGGAGGTGGTTCTTTCACTCATACTTTTGACAAAGCAGGAAGCTTTGATTACTATTGCGCTCTGCATCCTTATATGATAGGTCAGGTGATAGTAGAATAAACAAATCCATTATCTTTTTTCCAATAAATCTGAGTTCCATCAGATGATGTAAACTGTGGTCCACTCGTGATGCTAAAGATTGCTAATCAAAGTTTAGATCAGTTATGCAATATTAAGATTATAAAGGATTATTTTACATGTAATGCTAACCAAAAATATTAGCAATAAAAGATCAATGATACTATCTATATAGAGGCAACTTTGGGAGTTATAACCTATTGTTACTATATCAAAGAAATCTTTTCAAAAAATGCAATTAATAAAGGCATACACATCTGAATTAATTATAACTAGATTTTTTCTAACTTGAGATTTGTTTTGGCATCTAAAAGCCGAATATTATTACTAATATGATTTTTACTTATTTGCTATCTGTATTAATAGAGAGATATATATGGTTAGTTGATTCAACAATCTGAAAATTTCTTACTTACTTGCAGTTTGTAGATGAACACGTGAATTAGTAAATTCTCTAATGTCATATTGGGAGATATATAATGGATTATCTTTCAGAATGCTTCTTAAAGAATTAATGCACACAATAAATGTAATCTCTCTGGCTTGTCAACATATTATTCAACTGGCGGCATAGAAAATATAAACGGTGGAACAACATCTTCTGGTTTTGTTAATGTAGTAGTAGTAGTAGTAGATCCTCCAGTGACATTTACACTATTCCATTTTGTTAAATTAGCTGTACCGCTATTACTATCATCAAAACAAGATAATTTAGCAGTTAGCTCATTTGTTCCTTCTGTAATCAGATGATAGTCTCTCATGTAATTATAATTCCAATTTGAATAGTCACTTTCTCCACCAGGTCCCGTTGCTGTGGTATTTTGAAATGGCTTTTGGTCATTGACATCTACATATACTTGACAATCAGTAGTAGCATCATCTGTAGATGTACCAGTGATTGTAAGTTCACCAATTGGAACTTGTTGACCTGCAACAGGTGATGTAATTTTTACATCTGCTTCTGGTTTTATTAATGTAGTAGCTTCTCCAGTGACATTTACACTATTCCATTTTGTTAAATTAGTAGGATTACTAATACAAGATAATTTAGCAGTTAGCTCATTTGTTCCATTTGTAATTATGTGATATTGAGGTGTGTATGTAAAATTCCATGTTGAATAATCATTTACTCCACCTGGACCTGTTGCTGTAGCAGTTTGAAACGGCTTTAGGTTATTCCAATCAGCATATACTGTACAATCAGTAGCAGCACTATCTGTGGATATTCCTGATATTGTAAGCTCGCCAGCTGGTACTTGTTGACCTGTGATAGGCGATATGATCTTTATACCTATTGTATTGTCTTGCTGCGCTTGTGCAAATATAGAATTTGTCATCATAATAATAATTATACCTATAATCAGAGATAATAAAAGACTCTCAGACTCGATACAAATTTTCCTAACCAAAACAAGAAAAAGGCTTTACTCTTGCATTTAATCAAGATTGTCAAAATACTTAGAGCATTGACGAATGAATTATTGAAATCCTTCCACCATCATAGCTAAAATGCATTTCACTATTAGAAACTCGTCCTTGTTTAATGGAGTTCTGACTACCTGCCAAATAATAACATATTCTACAACATTAAGATAGATCTGTAAGAGGGTGAACTTGAGGAGAAATATCATCAGAGAGAAATTAAAAATAGATTTAGAGGGGTCTTTATCATTGCTAGTGATAGATATCTTTTCTTTTTTCTAGTTATTATTCAAGAATATATTTTTTAAGCCATTTAATTAAGGAACATCAATTTTATTATTTATCAGATAAACCTGCTTGTTATAGATTTGTTCTACTTTTTGAAGTGTATCTATATCTGCAACTGTCTTATCGTTGCGTATATTTTTTATCCTAGGAAAACGCAATGCAAAGCTACTGTCGTGCCTATCACTTTTTTGGATACTATCAAAAGCAATTTCTAAAACTATTTCCGGTTTTACTATTATCTTATATGCCTCATCCTTTACCATAAGTGACTTTAACTTACTTGTCATATCATCTATTTCTTCATCAGTTAAACCAGAGTATGCCTTTCCAATAATTCTTAATTTATTATTGTTCTTTTCGTCTCTTACAGCAAATGTATAATCTGATAGTGTACCTGCTCTTTTTCCATGGCCATATTCAGCAATTAATATGACTGCATCAATTGTATCAAGTTCTTTTTTCAGCTTCACCCAATATCTGCCTCTTTTGCCAGGATGGTATTGCGAATCTGGTTCTTTCAATACCAGCCCTTCATGACCAATATCTTTGCTGACACCAAACATTGAAATAATTTCCTGTTCTGAATTTACTATCTTATAACTTGAATTAATGAATGGTTGTTTGAATGCTATGCATGATAAAATTTCTTTTCGTTCATTAAGGGGTTTCTTGATTTTGGCCTCTCCATTAAAATACATGATATCATAGACAGTATATATCACTGGGATTTCTGCCATGATTTGCTCTGTGACAGTCTTTTTGCGAAGTCTTTTCTGGAGTTCTTGAAAGTGCAATGGTTTGTTATTTCGAAAAGCAACTATTTCTCCATCTAAAATAAAATCTATGTTTGATGATGACGACGACGATGAAGAAGAAGAAGTAGTAGTAGCAGTCGCAGACAATGCAGCAGCAGCCAATTCGGGAAATGCATTTGTAACATCTGCAAGCTTGCGAGAGAACATTCTAATTTCTTGTCCAAACTTGTGCATTTGTACTCTTATTCCGTCATATTTATACTCGCAAATCAAAGGTTTTTCATAATAATTGATTATCTCTTCAGCAGTAAACATTACATCAGCTAGCATAAAACTTAGAGGAGTAAGAGGTTTTATTATCGCTTTATCCAATGAATTTCTCTTTGCCAACATAGATACTTGAGCAATATCTCCAGCAACCAGCATAGCTTCTCTTATAACTTTGATATTCTGATTGAATGCTTTCGCAATCGCAATTTCGATCAGTCCTTCAACCAAACCAATCCTCATCTCGCCATTGATGATTTTTATTAGATATTTTGCTTCCAGTGGCAACATATCGATAAGTAGTCCTGTCAGAATCTTTGTCTTGTTTTTACCCGCCCCTGAGCCTACAGTATCTGCAATTTTTTTGAGTTGAGTATATACAAAACATAATGTTAGTTGCTGTTGCCGAAAAAGTGAAAATATATGCTTTTTTGATACTGCATATTCTGATAATGCACCCATATCGCCATGTGTGAGGTAAATCTGTTGAATTTCGCTTGGATCTAGCATTGCAATTTCAGAAAGGGATTGCATGATTATGCTAAATCCTACATTTATATTCTGTCTGGAGCCACGTGGAAAGATTCTACCTGATAAGAACAAAATGGCAATAGGTAATGAATCATTATCCAAGCAAGAAAGATATTCATTGAACGAATATTTTCACATATTTCTACAAAGTATGAAAATTCATTATGACTACTCATTAAACGACTCGAACCTAATCTCTTTTAGGGATATCATTGCCATTATAAAAAGGAAGATAATTCTTAATCTGATAGTTTTATGGTAATCTTAAATTACCGAGAATAATATATGTATGCCGTCATTATATAAAATTGGTCGAACTATACATAGGACTATCTTTTCTGTAATGTATATGCCATAATATTATGAAAGTTAAGCGTCTCTATATTCAAGCAGAAGCTTTAGACGCCAATTGGAGAGATATTGATAGTTGATTTTTTATAGTTGATAGGAAAATAAAATAATAAACAACTTCATAATAAGTAGAAATAATATAATATTATATAATACCTTGTCTAAAAATACTATTCACTCAATAAGCAGTAAAGAAGAACAAGGAATTTATCAACTAAATGAAGAGTCTACTAATATCAGGACCCTTCTAACATTGCAAAACATCCAATATCTTGTAGAAGGATTAGATGCTTTACTATATACTAATCTTGATGGATATGAACGAGCAAAGGTTATT
>JAJNBK010000057.1 GCA_021155845.1 Nitrososphaeraceae archaeon | reverse complement strand
TTCTTCATCTATAATTGCTGCCTTGGCATGTCCTAGATGAGGATAGCCATTGGGTTCAGGGGGAAATCTTGTAACCACATTTCCCATTTTTGCACCCTCTAATGGTGGAAACTGTATCTGTCCTGCTTCGTATACTTTCTTTTTTTTCTTTGATTCATCAGGCGAGATTTCTTCAAGAAACGCTTTTTGGTCTGCCAATGACAATGAATTGATCTTTTGTACCAAGGTTTTAATTTCAGGAATGACGTTCTTCAAATTACTTCGAAGGTTGGGTCTGGATGCGGCAATTTTTGCGATAACAGTATCAGCCATTGCTTTGCCATCGTGTTCTACAGCGTTTTTTAATGTTATGACTCTGATAATGTTTTCTGTTTCTTCATCAAAGGGCACTTGTTGTTACAGGCTCCTTTCTACTATAAAATTAGCCGACGATACAAGTATCTCCTTTGCATATGAATAACTATATCGTTCAATTGATTTGATTGCTCTCTCTATATGTAATTTTGCGGCTTTTCTTACCTCTCTTTCTATGCCTATATTTGAAATGGTCCTGACTGCTACTTTGATATCGGCAGTCGAGGAATTCTTTCCGAAAACTTTGAAGATTTTACTTCTCTCATTATCTTTCGCGTTTCTAAGAGCCAGAAGAATAGGATATGTCTTTTTGCCCTCCCTAATGTCGTTTCCTACCGACTTGCCCGTAAGTTTTGGATCTCCTATTATTCCTATTAAATCATCGATCAGTTGGAATGCAATTCCTACATTTCTTCCAAATGATGATAGGTTTTCCACATCTTTATTGTCTGAATCTGCTACTGATAATGCACCTAATGCACAAGAGACTTCAAACAGCGCGGCTGTTTTTTTGCCTATCATGTCAATATAATGTGATTCACTAGAGAATCGCCGATTTGATGTCATGCCAACGTCTGCAGCCTGGCCTTCACACACATAAATACATGCATTTGAAAGTCTTACTACCATTTCAGAAATTGCATTCTCTGAATGTCCTACTTTCCTTCCCTCTGCTACTAATAATTTGAATGCTTTAGAAAAGAGAATATCTCCAGACAATATGGCAAGAGGTGTGCCATAATAGTTATGAACGGTCGGAATATTATGACGCATCTCATCATTATCCATTATATCGTCATGTACCAAAGAGAAGTTATGAATCATTTCTACTGCTGCAGCTGGAGGTATCGCCCTTTTTGAATTTCCACCCAACATTTCACACGATTTGATCGTCATGAAAGGCCGTAGTCGTTTGCCTCCACTTAGAATATAATGTGCTGATGCCTGATAGAGCTCCTTGGGTTCCCCCTGCAAATATGAGCGAATAAAATCACTTATCATACTAGCATTAGATTCCAGCTCATCTCTAATACTACTTGCTTTCATTGATTGCTGACCTGATCTGCTAAAGGTCCTGTTAATATATACCTTGAGCTTTTCAACAGAGAAAGATTCATTGCACCTATAAGGAACATTGTACTCTTAAGTTCGGCTATAACAGTATCTGCAAAATTAAACAACTGTTCTTTTGATTCTGCCGCTTTTCGTAAAAAGGGATAAGCCATCGCACACATACTAGCGCCAAGGACAATGCACTTTGCCATTTCCATCCCATTTCTCAAACCACCTGAAGCAATAATAGGTACTTTGACTGTTTTCTTTACTTCAATAAGACTGGTCGCTGTTGGTATTCCCCAATCCCAAAAAATTTCGCCTAAGTGGATTTTAAGATCATTATTTGAGGCCTCTGCGCGCAATTTTTCGACTCCTGCCCAGCTTGTTCCTCCAGCTCCGGCCACATTGATTGCAGATACGCCTGCTACTTCCAGCTTAACTGCTACTTCCTTAGAGATGCCCGCGCCAACTTCCTTTACGATTACAGGTACATCTAGAGCTCCAGAGATTTCTGAAATTTTCGAAAAAACTCCTTTATATTTTGGTTCTCCTTCTGGTTGTATGAGTTCTTGCAATGGATTAAGATGGATTACAAGAGCATCGGCTTGTATCATATCTATAATCTTTTTTATATTGTCTATAGTGAGGCCTTTTGCGAGCTGAGCTCCACCAATATTTGCGATAAGGAATGCACTAGGTGCATTTTTTCTTGCAATAGAATACGTTTCTGCCAATTCCTTACTTTCAAGACCCGCCCTTTGACTACCTAGACCCATCGCAAAACCATATTTTTCTGCGAGTTCACCCAGCCTTCCGTTAATCTTGGCTGCCTCAGGAGCACCGCCTGTCATAGAATCTATGATGATAGGCGCTGAAAATTTCCGTTTTAGAAAAGTTGTTGAAATATCTATCTCATCATAGTCAAGTTCAGGTAAAGCATTATGAATAAGCTTAACATATTCCAAATAAGTAGAAGTGGTTTTAGCTTGAACATCATTGTTCAACGGTATTTCGATACCATCTCTCTTGCGTTGTTTTATAATTTCTATATCAGATGGTCGATCAGATACGTTATGCACTTTGTTCTTTGCCCCCAATTCCTTTAATAATGGTACCTTCAAAAGCTGAGCCACTCATAGCATTTATGATTCGTTCTGGGTTAAGTCCATTTACCATCAATACATCCACTCCAGAGCGTGCTATCTTAAATGCTTCTGTAACCTTTCTCCGCATACCACCTGTTACATCAGCTTCTACCGTTGACAACTCAATCGATCTATTGCTATTCTTTATTTCTTTAATAGTCTCCTTGGTCTTAATGTTTTTATATATTCCATCGACATTGAGTGTGAAAATTACTTTTGAAGGATGTAAGACCTGAGAAAGAATTCTCATTATCACATCTCCAGATAAGATAGAGTACTTTTTTTTATTAATATGAATAATATCTCCAAATGTTACAGGAATTATTCCATTTTCTGCAATATCCTGTAGTTCCTTAATTTTTCTTATAATTGGTCTATGGCTAGACGTAAAATTTGAAGGCATAATTGCGTATGCATTTATTCGTTCTTTTATCATGGAGTTAACTATGATTTGATTTAGACACATCATCGATTCATGTACTATTGATATGCCGTACGCATCATAATCATATGGTTTTGTATGCATATCATATTTTACCGACCAATAATGTCCAAATGAACCACCACCATGCACAACTATTAGTGGAATTTCAATGGTAGCAATTACGCGCGTGATATTATTAATTGCTTCAAAATTGGCCGTAAGTGGCTTTTCTTTAAAGGTAACAACTGATCCACCTAGCTTGATTAAAGCTAGTTTATTTCGCATTTAAAAATTTCATATCTTTATAGTAAATTTAAAGTTTAGTATAACATCAATCCATCGAAGTCAATTTCTACGGCTATACATTGACATCCATTTTTTTCTATAGTTGAAATTATTTTCAACTTTTGTTCTGGTGGAACTAATGCAATCATAATTCCTCCACCACCAGCACCAGTAAGTTTTGCTCCTAATGCACCGTTCTCAATACAAAGGTTTACTAGATAGTCAATTTTATCATGAGATACTCCTATATGCTGTAGTAATGTATGGTTCTCTATCATCAGTTTTCCAAGTTTTTTCTCATCGCCTTTTGTAATAGCAGTAAAAGCATCTCTGCATATATTCTCTGCATGATGAGATAAACTATTGAACAATGAACTATTTTTTTCTTTGAATTTTTTCACTGAAGCAACTAATACTCCAGTTGAATGCCTGATTCCTGTGTTCCCTATTATTAAAGATAGATCCTTTTTGCTATAGATTTTATTAAAACCTTCATTCTTCATATAATACATTAGACCTCCAAATGTGGAAATATAGCAATCTGCTCCTGAGGAACTATTATGGATCAGTCGTTCTGACTTGATTGCTTTATCGCATACATATTGCTTATCTGGTTTATGAAACAATGACTCTACCGCGGCTACTGTCGCGACACAAGATGCAGCAGAGGATCCAAGACCAATGCCGTAGGGAAATTCAGAATTCACAACTATGTCTAAACCTAGAATCTGATGTCTTTCTGAAAGTACGCTTCGAGCAGAAGCATATAATGGATATAAAATCGTCTGTGAATCATTTCTTCCTTTAATTAGCTTAAAATTTGAATCTTTATATGAGCCTTGGATGCCGAGGTCTGATTTGATATTGATGGTTTCACTGTTATTCAAATATGCGCCAACTTTGATGCGCTTGGTCACAGATGCAAGGATTGCAGGTTTATTGTATACAACAAAATGTTCGCCAAACAAGATAATTTTTGCCGGTGCAGATGTCTCGGCGAAGGATTTTTCCAAATTCATACAAATACAATTGATGAATATCCTACTACTGTATTGGTGTCACCAATAATGTCTCCGCTTGTAGCATACTTCAGTAATTCACCCTTTCTAGCACCAAGTTTTTTTGCGGCAGTCATTATTGAAGCAATAGCACCATAGCCACAGGCAGATACATTTTCCCTTTCTAGAGTTGTGTAAAACTTTAAAACATCTAAGGATAGGATAGCATTTATTAGCTCACTGTCTTTTCTATGTGCTTCACTGTTTGATTCATAGTGAGTAAAATCCGACGATGCAATAAGTAAGCTGTTTGTATTTACGGTAGACTGCGCAATAGATCTACCGATGTCATTGGCAGTCTGTCTATCTTGCATTGTTAAGATAATCGGCACAATTCTAAATTTCTTTTTTTTTTAATATATTGAACAAAGGGCAACTGGACTTCTAAGCAATGGTCTCTGCTGTGGGCAAAATCATCTAGATCAATTATTTCTGAATTTCTAGAAATCCCTAACGATAAATCCTGATTTATCTCAACTTGGCCTAATGGTGTCTCCCATATGCCCTCGCTCATTGTAGCAACTTCTGTGCCTATCCCATAATGATTAGGACCTATCATTACGACGTCATCAAATTCCATTGATGATACCTCATAAAATCCATTAGCAGCAACCGCGCCTGAAT
>JAJNBK010000416.1 GCA_021155845.1 Nitrososphaeraceae archaeon | reverse complement strand
TCTACATGATTGAATGCGATTTGTGACTTTAGGACTAGCGATCACTTTGGCTTTGGGGATACTTGTTCTTATCCATATCCAATCTACAAACTATGTGACGGCGCAAGGGGGAAATGGAAATGTGACTGGAGTAAGGTTCTTGTTTATCCAAGGTGCACAGTCTGGTTCAATATCTGAGGTAAATGCCACAACTTCTACACTTGAGTTAAGTGATGTATCTGATAAGACAATATTATTTTCAGATAGACCTGACAGAATAGTAGGATATGCTAACACAACTGATTTTATTGGTAACTGGAGTATAGGGACAAACAACTTCGCCGTAGATCCACCCAATGCCGTCTTAATTCTAGATGATGTGGAACAAAGAGAAGAGGTAGCCGTAGTTGAACTCTATAATCCGGAGTACGATTCACAAGCAAATACATTAAAGTATGATATAATTGCGGAAAATGCAACAACAACATCATCCATTAATCTACCAGGCGAGTTTGGACAGTCGACATTGGTGATCGACGATGACAATGATCAAGGACCGAAAGAGCAAACAGGCCAAGGAAAATGGTTCCAACCAACAGAGGATAGGATAGGATAGGATAGCTGTAAGATATGTAGCCCGTGTTCTAAATGAGACTACAAAATCTGAGTCTGTTCTTAATGCGATAATAAAGTCTATGATTTTCTCTTCTATTATTGTAGGGGTGTTTTTATCTGCCAAAAGCTCATCTATGGTTTTATAGTTGTGAAATCGCATGTATTTTTTTAGAGAAAAGATATACGTCTTCTGTGATGCGGGACTTTTGATTGAATTAATATAGTTAAGGTAGGGTTTACCTTCTAATGATAATATATTGTCTGTAGTAGCAGTAACAGCGGCATATGGCAACGGTGACAAAGTATTACTCCTCATATGTAGGTGCTCTCTGTATCATAGATAAAATACCAGATTATTAATACTTGGTATCAAGTCATTAAAAGTAACTTAACTCTTACCTTTTTTCTGTTTCGGAAAAGATTTCTTATTTTAGAAGAGTTATCGAAGAGGCGCAAATTATCTGATCATCATGAGATAATAGTTGGTGTAATTGCAGACACATTTTACTTTATGGTAGGGATTTCCATTCATTACTAATTTTTGCTTGTTCGAATTCAATTAATGTCCTGTCAATATCAAAACCACAAGGCATTAAAATGATTTTATCTGGATCAAACTTTATGATCTCATCCATATCTATGCGATATGATGGTTCTCCATAGGAACCAAGTCCATTAATTCCTCCTGCAATTTCTACCATTTGTGGTATCCAATGACCTGCGGTAAAGAATGGATCTATCCATTCAAGACAAAGAACCTTTGGTTTATTTTGTTTAGGTCTTATTCTTATACTATCGATGCGATTTTGCAAAGACACTACTAGTTTTCGACCTTCTTTTATCCTACCAACTCGTTCTGCCACATCCATTATACTTATTAAAATATCATCTAGATCATGTGGATCAAGAATCAGAATGTCTGGCTTATAATCCAGTATAGAAATGGCTCTGTTTATCTCTTTTGTAAATGGAGAGCAAACTTCACAAACACCTTGCGCAACAATGAGATCGGGTTTTGCTTCTTTTAAGATCCGATCATCTATTACATATATGTCCCTGCCAGATTGCATCAATTCTACAATTTTATTATCAATTTCTTTACTGTTCATTTTAGCTGGATCGAAAGAAGAATTGATTACTTTGGGTTTTCTTTTAGCCGATTCAGGAAACTTGCATTCGTGGGTTACACCAAATATCTGATCTCCAGCACCTATTTGATATAGAACCTCAGTAGCACTGGGCAGAAATGATACGATCCTTTCTGAAGACACTATATTCTAAAGTATTAAAGGAAAATTTAAAGTTCACTCCAAAATATTAGGATAGCATCCAAAAGTCATCATCCATATAATGTAAAGATTTTCCCATCACATCTTCTATGAAGTTTAAAAACATGTGGAAAATGATATAGCCAGCATACAAGTATCATATAGATTAGGTAAAATTTAATTTCTTGTTGTAAATTTGCCTAGTTAGATCTTTGCCCAGACGGCATTGATATCAAAAATGTTCTATCATTGATAGTGGACATCTTGAAACAGTCTAGGATAAACAGTAGAAAAGTTAAGTACAAGGAGGGTTTTGATTAAACAAGAATATGAGAGAGTAGTATTCAAATCTTAATGTCACTTCGATTGATGTTCATGAAAATGTAATGCTCTATATAATGCAACAATAGAAGATGCTGCATTTAGTATCTTTCCTTCAAAAAGTAGCTGTTTGATTTCTTTTATAGTAATTATTTCAATATCTATTTTTTCCATTATGCCTAAGGATTGAAGTCCTTCTTTGACTATACCATATGCAACAAAAAGATTTCCCTTCTGCTCAAACATCGAATAATCAAGTGTATAATGACCTATAGATACCACATCTTTTGCAGCATAACCTGTTTCTTCCCTAAGCTCGCGTATTGCTGCTTCTTTAGGAGTTTCTCCTTCATCTATATAACCAGATGGTACTTCAATTTGAATCGAGTCTACTAAGTGTCTGTAACTTTTAATCACAAGTATTTCGTCTTTTGAAACGAAGGGTACAATTGTTGAATAGTCTTTTCTAATTCCTCTTATGTATATTTTCTCTTTTCCTTCTAAATCAAGTGTATCTTCATATATTTCAATCAACTCACTAGAATAAGCTTTTTTCACTGAATTTACTTTCCATCCTGTTGGAGCATTCTTGAGCATTTTAGATATTGTTATTGATGGGATAATATTTA
>JAJNBK010000056.1 GCA_021155845.1 Nitrososphaeraceae archaeon | reverse complement strand
ATTGTAATGATAGTTTATCGATTCTTTCTTCATATTCCTTAACTACTATTTCTTCCTCAAATTCCTTACTTTTCCTTTCATTTTCTTTTGATTTCGCTGAGGTCAAAGAAAGGGTCTCTTTATGTGGTTTGTGAGCGTCGCAGCAGCATTAGTATTTGAGTCAAGACCCATTGCAATGTTTCTATTCGAGTCCAGAGGCTATGATTATAGACTTTATTGTGAGGTTCATGCAATTCTCCTTTCTTCTGTATGATTCTATTATGCAGTATTTCTTGTAGTGATCTTAATGGTGTTGTTGATTGTGCGGGTGATGGTGATGATGGTTCATTCATATAGAGTTCGGTAATATACCGTTACTTACCATGCAAAATAAGATTTGAGGCACCAAAGAGACAGCGAGGGAGAGTGGTAGAGAGCGAAAAGATGGTGCTTGCAAAGTTAATTTATAATAACATATGCGTGGTACCTGATATGATTATTACTGCTATTTACTATAATTAGGAGTAAAAGATATTCACTTCGTGGTTATCAAAATATCCTTTGACTAGCATTTCTGAGTATTTTATAGATGGAATACATCATATCATCCGCATATGTCATGTTAGAAGAAAGTATTTGATATCCATCTTTCATGGCATAATAAACCATAAATAAGAAATTGCACTCTGAAGGTTCATCGTAAAGGAGAATGATGACTGTTTGTGAATCAAGCTCAGACCGCTACAGCTACAGGAACGGTAGTTTCTATATGGCGATATCCCGTGAAATCAGTGCAATTTTATTAATTCAACTCACAAAATTGGACTCAATTTTATCAAGTTTAAGAACCGAAAAAAAGATATTAAGAAAATTGAGTATCTTCAATTCATGATGAATAAGGGAATTGTTCTAGACCTGCTTTTCTTTTTTCAATATCGCAAAAGACGCCCAATATTTTGTTGGCCAATATGCTAATAATAATATTAAGGCATGGTTCCCTACTACTAAGGGTCATGTTTATAGTCAGTGGGAACACATACTCAAGAAACGGGAGCTCATCATTCCAAGAGAAATAGTTTTAACTATTGCAAAAATTTTAAGTTAGATGAGAAAATGTGTCCAAGGACACTCTCAATCTTAACACGTACTGCTGGAATAAATACTGAAATTGGTCGCCCTCGAGCCAAGATAAATGCATTGATTAATAAAGTTATAGATATACTTGATGGAATGGAAAGATAGTGACTAGTAATAAGAACGAATCTAGTGTATTCATAATTCCTCATTATGAGACTCCTCAGGAAAAATATAGTAAAACTAATGAAATTAAGGAGACTATCGCTGGATTATTTTCACAAACTGACAATGACTGGTGTGCAATTATAGTTGTGGATAAGTTCCACAATCACGATACTCACAATTATTTGTCTAAATTAAAAGCAGAGTATTTTCCAAAAATTGATGTTATTTTCTTAGAGCAGAATGTTGGACCAGGAATTAGCAGGAATATAGGAATCCTCAGGGGAATACAACGCAAATGTTCTTTGATCCTCTTCAATGATTCTGATGATGTATCTCATCCAGAAAGACTAAAAGTTGTAAAAAAAATATTTGATGAAAACCAAGAAACTGATGTAGTCTATTCAACTTTTGATGTAATAGACGAAAACAATCAATTGACTCCTATTGAGAAAATTTCTACTCCAATTTTAGAAATTTTGGAATCTCATCTTAAACCATTAGAAGGTAATGATATATGGATAAGAATGGGAACAGAAACGGGATACACCAATATAACTTCTTCAACAGCTGTGCGCATAGGATTTGCTTATCGATGTCCTTTTCCTAATGAAATTACGTCGGAAGATTTTCATTGTTGGATGAGGATGTCTGCATTTGGAGCCACTTTTAAATATACATCATTAATCCCTACCAAATATAGAATACCGAGTTTTTACAAATACCAATCTTCTAGAATGAGAATTGGACTAAGGAATTTTAATCGAATAAAGACAAGAGTTGATAGCGATGCTTTTTTTAAATCGATTGAAATTGGAGTAATGAGGAATATCATTAGACCTGAAGAAGTTCCAATGCTGAAGGCAAAATTCTACAAAAGATTGGCCAAATCTATGAAACGAATAAGAGAAGATGAATTGGCAAATGATCTCTTGAATAAAGCAATACAGATGAACAAAGAAAGTGTACTCTATTCGGAAGGTTTTTTTGGTAACGACTAAACCGATTTATATTCTCGGTTCCGCATTGTCGCATATAATCGGTATATCTTCAAATCGATCGAATCCCTAGCATTATTATTGATTACTTCCAGTAATTCAAGATATGCTCTATCTTTCATTTTATTAAAAAGAATTAAAGATAAACTTAGTATAGGTTGTATGGGAGTTCCTAACTCATGAGCTGCTATATTGATAAACTCATTTTGCATGTTATCATGTAATTTTAATCGTTTATTAGCTACTGCAAGATGTATATTTGATTCAATTAATTCTTTTGTCCTTCTCCGTACCTCATTGTTTATAGTGTGGTTCCATTTAATAAGAACTATTATCAAAACTCCTATTGAAGCAATAGTGCCAGCAAGAAGTAAAAACCTCTTTACTCGTTCTGTGAAAAGTTGATTATTAATCTCAGAATATATTTGTGAAGTGGGTTGTACTACTTGAACAAAGTATGTAGGATTACCATTAACAAATACCGGATATTGGGTGGTTAGTCTTGCGCCTTGTCCATAATCATAGACCGAAGAGCCAGAATTGTCTATTTATAATAGGAGTAAATTGGTTATATTTTTCTTCCACTAATTTCTTGGTGTTATCGCTATAGAGGTCATCTTGTAAATAAAAAGAGTTTGCCAAGCCATCTAGCATGGACACAACTAAATTGAGATCTGAACCTATGTGTTAAATACTCTTTGTAGATTCTGTCTGACTTTGATTTTGTCGCTCAAAGAGGTGGCCTTTATGTTGGTTTGAGTTATATTTTGGATATAAAATAATAAACCAAATGAAAATAAGATAATTGAAATTATACAAATAATGCCTATTTCCTTAACCTTTCCAGAAAATAAGATCATAATACTTTCTTATTAAGAGTTGTAAAGTATCTAATTTGTTTTTCCCCAAAAATAATGACTCACATATAGGAGGCTACCATCCTAAAGCCTTTGCAGACATTGCAGCAGCTTCCTCCAGTGCTTGCTTGGGTTCCTTAGCACCAAAGTAAATCTCATCTATTGCTTGTTTTATATTATCAGCTATCTGAGGATATTCTGGTATGTTAGGTCTGCTAAGTCCTATAGGGATCATAGATATTAATTTATCATAATATGGGATTGTTTGGTTTAACCTTGCTGCATAAGGACCTTCTCCGATGGGTATCTGTGTTGGAAGTAGCCCATATTTTTCATGCATAGGAGCAAGTATTTTAGGTTCTAATATTATCGTAATTAATTCCCATGCCAAGTCCTTATTTTTGGATATCTCAGGGACACTCAGTAGCCATCCGCCCATCAAAGTCGCACTATTGCTACCTTCATTGGGTACAGGAAACATTGGTAGAAAGCCAACTTTCTGTTCAAATTCCTCTACTTTATCGGGAGTAGTCACATTATAATCATCCCTTACATGATTCTGCAATGCCTCTAACATCACTGCAAATTTTCTATCGAAGAATTCCTTACCCCAAAAATGCTCCCTCTGTGGTTTTATACCAGCATCAACTTGGTCTTTTATGAATCCCAGAGCTTTAACTCCTTCTGTGCTATTATATGCTGGAAACCAGTAAACTCCTTTTGTTGGATGTCCGCTCTTTAGCTTGTTTATTTCTCCTTCAAGCTCCCATAAGTAAGGATAAAATGACATGTCTGGAGAATGTCCAGCAGCAATGAGATGAACTCCTTCTGTCCCCTGAGGCCTCAGTATAGCGTTAAGCTTCTTTGCAGATGCAATGTATCCATCCCATGTCTTCAACGAATTAGGATCTACGCCTGATTTATTGAGTAAGTCCTTCCAATACCAAATTCCTCTTACATCAACCACCGTCCATATCCCATATAATTTGTCATTATACACTCCGCCATCCCAGTTTGCTTGATACCAGTCTTTCTGCCTTCCCCAAGTATTAGCACGTTCTGTAAGATCTGTTAGAAGTCCTTTCTCAGCAAATTCTCCAAGTCAGATTTGATCTACAGTTAATATATCAACAGGAGTTTGGTTGGCGATTGCCTTTAAAAACTGTGTACGTAAATTCAGATATGGGAGGGGCCTATAATCTAGCTGGATGTCAATGTCTGGGTGTCGTGCTCTCAATTCCTGCAATGCAGGCTGAAACAGCATATTCAATAACCTTGGGGGATCACCTTGGTCATCAAGCATGGCTGTAAGTACGACATGTTTTTTTTGTTGTGCTGCTGATGCTGACGATAAACCAACAAAACCACCAGATGCTACCAGACTAAGAGCTAATGCTGTTACAAGACTAATATGAACAAGTGAGAATTTAGCATTAGACGTGGTCATAATCAAGTAGTCCCTTGTATTGTTTACTCTCCTTTTAATAGTTTTTATACAGAGCTTTTTAAATGTGTATAGAACAATAACAGTTGTTGACTACAAATAGGTGAATAAATTTATTGAAAGAAGAAATTAGTGCTGAGCTTGTCTGAAACTAGCAGAGTCAAGGTAATCAGTCAGGCCTTGATTAAGATTAGGATAGTCATAGATTAGGTTGGTAAAATAAATTGTTGACATTTCAAGTAGGATTATTGATTTGGCGCTATCTCCGCCTCATTTTTATGAATTGCATCTATTTTTATTTCTTAAATCTTTATAATTATGATATCAGATCATTACTGTTGTTGTTATATTGTGAATCATGAAGCGATGTGTCTTGTTTGTAAAAAGAAATTGGCTGAATATGTGAAATGATCACAATAAAGCAATTTGCTAATGATTCCCCTGGTTTTGATATTCAGTTTAGGCCTTTCTTTGAAGATTAGATCTATAATACCTTTGGATATATGTATCTCCTATCACTAAGGGAATTTTTAGTCTATAATAGATATATTCAAGAGTATAGTCAAAATATTAATGATAATAACAATCGATACTCAAGGTTTATTGGAGCTTACAATAAATATTTTTTTATTGAAAGGAAATACACTTTTCTTTTCTCTACTACAAGGAAAATAGTCATTATCAAAGCTTTCGGTTCTATCCTTGATGTAATACTGTATGGTTCTTTGTATCCTGCTTTTCTCCTCATAGGAGGAATGCAGATGATGATTATTAATATTCAGGAATTTACAAGCTTGAGGATGATAATACCATGTACATTACTACCTTAGTCAGTAGGAACTGGATGCTTTGCATAATTCTTTACCAGATCTTTTATAAACGTCTCAGCAATAGTATTGTTCTCCCACTCAAAAGGGAAATATGAATATCTATAGAATTACTTTATCTATTGAATCAATGATGATGGCTATCCAGAGCCAGTAACAACAAGAGATGTTAAGAAATTAGAGAATTCGTATGGTAAGGTCATATTAACATGGAATCCAAATGACAATACATTAGCATTTCCGCCGCAAATACAGCAAGTACAACATCCATACATGATTAATTTCACAGTAAAACCAGAGACACATTCAGGAAGCTTCAATCAAACGTTGAAATACTAAAAAGTCTTTCTTTTTTATTTTTAAATAATATTTTCTGACTTTGTACAGCTACAACGACTAACACTATTATAACATAGCGACTCTGATATAAAGCAAAATTCAACGAATCTGAAAGCGGAAATCTTCACTGGCTGATTACTAAGTACCAAAAGGAAATTCGTTTGTACAATCCTCTATTATTTTACTATAATATCAGAATTATGAAGATATGCGATAATAGATAGATTCAATAGCTGTGTATCAGTCCAAAATTAAGAATCAAAGCATTAAGAACTGTAATGGCCTTATCATCTTTAACCACTACAATTACCTATTAAATTGCTTCTGAATTAAGACATATTATTTTATTTATTGTTCTATCTTTATTTTAGTGATACCAAGTATGTTTGTTAAATTTTTTATCATGGTTACTACTACTACTACTCTTATGCCTTAGTTTTTCATAATTATGACTTCTACTTTGGTTATACCTACTACTGCTGCTAGTGCCACTTTGGCCTCTATTTCCATTATATCTTTGTCCGTGTCTTCTGACCCTTCTGTCTCTGCCATATGATCCCTGTTGAGAAATTGGGATAGATATTCCCATTTCATCATTAAGTTTCCGTATTGGTTGTTTGGTGTTTCTCAGAATTCTTTCAAAGTCTTGTATTCTCTGTGGTATTACTAAAGATATAGCTTTACCAGTAGCACCAGCTCTAGCAGTTCTTCCAATTCTATGAAAGTAAATCATAGGATCATAAGGTACATCATAATTGATTACATGACCCACTGCTGGAACATCAATACCTCTTGCAGCAATATCGGTTGCTACCAATACATTATCAAGGCCTTTTCTAAATCTGTTCATTGCAACATTTCTTTCCTTTTGTGAAAGATCACCATGAATTGTAACTAATCTGAATCCTTCATCTTCTAGTTCCTGTGCAAGTCTTTGTGTTCTTTGTTTTGTAGCAGCAAAAACAATTGTTTGTTCTTTATCTCTATTTTCATTCTTAATAAAATTACAAAGATGCTTGAATTTTTCTTTCTCAGGTACTATAAGATAAGATTGCTCTATAGTATCAAGGCTTAACTCTTGTTCGTTTAATCGCACTTCTTTAGCATCCTTTTTCATGTATTCTTGTGCTAATCTTATTATTGGAGGGGGCATAGTAGCTGAAAACAGACAAGTCTGCCTGTTTTCTTCCTTTATATAAAACAGTATAAACTTAATATCATCAATGAATCCCATATCAAGCATTCTATCGGCTTCATCTAAAACAACAAAATTTACTTTATTCAAGTCTATTGACTCTTGCTTTATGTGATCAATCAATCTTCCAGGAGTAGCAACTACTATCTGTGCATGTCTTCTTAACTGATTATGTTGAAGACCAATGCTTTGTCCTCCATATATGGCAACAGTTCTAATGCCAGTATATTTTCCAAATTTATTAATCTCATTTGTTACTTGTACTGCCAGCTCCCTTGTTGGAACAAGTATTAGTGCTTGAATTGGACCATTTCGTCTAATTTTTTGTAATATTGGAAGAGAAAAAGCAGCAGTCTTGCCAGTACCTGTATGTGCTTGACCTACTACATCCGAACCCTTTAAAATAAGGGGTATAGCCTCTTCCTGAATAGGAAAAGGTATTTCAAATCCAATTTCCTTAAGTGCTTTGACTATTTCTTTACTTAATCCTAATTGTTCAAACGTTGTTATTGTCATGATTTTATGTCTAGACTCTCATTGTACTAGATACACCACAAATGCCATAAGTATTCACCATTTTATCCTTTCATACAAATCTTAATTTTTTAGCTTTTATGTTTATTATTCCAAGATGTTAATTAAATCGGTGCCCATATAATGATAACAATCTAAATGTAGATGATGTGCTATGTATTATTACATCATAACATGAACAAATCCTATACTGGTCCTAATATAGCCGATATTTTAGAATTAGTTGAAAGTATTCCTATTAATAATAAACTTGAAGCAGAAATTGGCGCTAAATTTCCTTTAGGGAATAATAATAGAATTGCAGAAAGAGTCGGTTTAGATGAACAGAAAATTAGCTTTAGAGACATTGTAAGTCTTTTAATTGATTTCATAAAAGGAATCTATTCATGAAAATATAAAGCCATCCAGACAGTTAGACGAATTACGTAAAATAGGTTGCACTTATCCAACACAATACCTATTATTTGACTTTTGTTTGGCCGCATTAGAAGGAGATCTTCTTGATGCAAAATTATTTTTAGGACATGCTTTCAATATCATTGGTTTAAGCAACCAACTTAATCTTTTGCTGTCTGCAATTGTATATACTCCATTAACTTCTGAAGAAGAAGTAAGAGAACTTTTGACACTATTGGCGTTGGAAGTTCAGCCTGCAAATATGGAGTCATATCTAGAATTATATGGCAAAGACTTTCAAAATAGACATCAAATATATGAAAATGAAATAATGAAACTAAAATTCTAGAGTATAATTATAAGTAAAGATCCTCTTTTTGCCTGGCTGAAGTGTGATAAATTTGCTTTCCTTCTGTCTTAGCTCCCAGCATTTGTTTGCAGATTCCTTGGCTTTTGGACTTATTTGTTGCATTTCGACCGTCATATTCTATTTCACTTTTGTTTTACAGATAGTCAGCTCCATTATCTTTTTTAAACCACTGACAAAGAATAATGCAGCACAGATAAGAGATCGCAACTAATCACACCTAATCAAATAACAATCCTGTTGTTAACTACTTTAACTGACATGAAAATGAAAGACAACAGAGCATTGAGATCTTTGGTCATTTACAATACACAAAATAAAAAAATGGATATGTGTGTGTTATCTTAACAGGTGCCATTTCTTGTCGAATTACTATTTATGGCTATATTATTGTCATTATAAAACAATTAATTATTAAGGCATAATTTATAATAATAGAAATATTAAAAGAAATAAGTAACGATAAATATTTGTTGAAACTAGCGAACCTATTTGTTGGCAGGGTACATATAAGTATTATTTCTATAATTTTCATCATCGCAATTTCCTATGGCTTACTATTTTACCTGCAAAATATCACTGAACAGGAAGTTAGACATAGTCTTTTTGAGCAAGAAATACAGCGCCAGCAAGAATCTACAAAG
>JAJNBK010000055.1 GCA_021155845.1 Nitrososphaeraceae archaeon | reverse complement strand
TATGACGATGAGATATGAAAGCAGTAATCCTTGCTGGCGGTCTGGGAACCAGATTGCAACCATATACTTTTTTCATTCCTAAACCTATGCTGCCCATAGGAAATAAGCCACTTCTTGAGCACATACTTGAATGGCTAAAAAAGAATAATGGTATAGATCAAATAGTTATTTGCGTAAGTTACCTTCACAGAATAATAGAGGACTATTTTGAAGATGGAGGTAGATTTGGCATGAAGATACAATATGCTAAATCAGAAAGACCCTTGGCTACAGCAGGACAATTGAAAAGCGCAGAAAAATTGTTAAATGAGACTTTTGTATGTTTGTACGGAGATTCAATCTACGAATTCAATCTTCAAAAGATGATAGATGCGCATAAAGAGTCGAAAGCATTGGTTTCGATGGCATTATTATCTTATAAGACAAATCTAAAGTACGGTTTTATAGATGTTGACGGAAAAGAGGATAGAATCATCAGTTGGAGAGAAAAACCTGAGGTTAGTGGTCTAATTAACATTGGCTGTTATGTTATAGAGCCGTCATTCCTTAACTTTATTCCCAACTCAAGTGCATTCGGAATGGACGACGCAGTAAGGAAGGCTCTTGAACAACAGAGGATTGTAAAAGGATTTAGAATAGGATCATCAGGCTTTGTTGATATAGGTGATAAGAAATCTTATCTTGAGGTATACAAAAAATATGTTAGAAAATTGGGTAAGATATAGGAGAATAATAATAAGTATCTCTGTCTTGAAATGTTTTTTACTTTGAATTTCCAATTACAAGGATATTTTTCGTTGAGACAATGATTTAGTATCCTTTTAAAGAAAAGTATAGCCAACGACAACATGATGTTTTTTTGGTTATTGATGAAAACATATAACGGAGAGAGGCATTATGTCAACAGTCTTATAAATAATCTAACCCATGATTCTCTTTCCAGAGATTTATTCTTTGATGGAGCCACGGATAAAAGCTTGCATTGCCATTTTCAAACTCCTTCTTAATGATGCTCACAATATTCCTCGATACTTTTCCGGGCTGTCCATAAAGGGGTTTTTTATTCTTTAAATTGAAACCTAAACTGTGATTTTTATCAAATGCTTCACTAACCATAGAGGTAATCCAAGACGGATTTACGGGTGGAATAAGGATGTTGCTCTTTGCTTCAAATATCGTTTCCGGTCTGTCAGTATTTAATCTCACGGTCAATGATAAGACTTCGGGGAAATACATCAGCTCTTCCTGCATAGAGCCTGAGTCAGTCATTTCTGCCCAGCAATGCCCGCTATCGAGAAATTCAATGACGTGTGCGTACTCTCTCCATAATGGGGTTATGATAAACTTATCGGGGAAATCTATAGAAAGATTATATAATTTTTCTTGCAAATTATATGACTTCAAAGCAGAGGCGGTAGCATTGAGCATTACAAGGACGACTTTGTGTTCTGTTTTTTCTATCAGGTTGATAAGTCCGTTGATGATAGAAGTAAATCTATGACGGGTAAGATTCTCACGCCTATGTATATCCATTCTTATCCATTGGCCATTTTCTAATTTTGGATAAATGTCAAATATACTCTCCGGAGATTTCTGTCTGCGTTTTAAGTGGATTGCGTCAACTACTGAATTACCTACCACGTAAATTAATTCTTCAGGATATCCTTCCCTAACAAGATTATCTTTATTGAGCTGTGTTGGCGCAAAAAAATATTTTGTTCCTGCAGAACAAATCCATGTATCAATTTGCTCCGGAAATGGTTCTTCTCTTGCTAGAAACCATTCACCTTGAAATTGATCCGCAATGAACTGTTCAATAATACTTTTGGTCGGTTCTTGATGAATTTTTAAATGCTTCATTGCCTGCGGACTCATTGATCTCAATCCAGCCTCATTCTGTGCTACCTTTTGTCCCATACCAAAAACCCAAGCCAGAGGAGCGATTCCAGCAACCAGGGTATCTCCATGGACGACTGGAAGCAATTGTAAATCTATGCCGAATTGATTCATACAATATCTTCCAAACGATCCAAATTTAAGAATCAGTTCGCTCGCTTTCTCCATCAGATCCCCACGAATTTGCAAATTGCAGCCAACAGTATTTTCTAAATCGAATTCTTTTATACCAAAACCTAACAATTCGTCAAAATGCTGACCAGTGTCTATAACAAATACAGGTACTTTCTCTTTTATCGCTTCTACCACAATTGGTGCTTGTTTATAAAAATCGGGTTTGGTTCCAATGACGATGGATAAGACAGGGCTATTTTGTGATTTAGCCAAACTAAAAATATTATCTAGCATCTCCTTTGATATCTTGATTGGGAGAAGATTTCTCGATAAATTGATATCTAATTGATTATGTTTCTCATTCAATGAATTTCGACTTCTAAATTTCGATAGTTTTTTGATTTTTTGAATAAATAGATGCCTAGAGTTGCAATGCCCATACCAGCAACTATAAAAATATAAGGAATAATATCGATTCCGCCACCAACGAACTGTTCATTAATTTTCAGAAGTAACGTCCATGCAGCAATCATGCCCACTATCAAAATTATGCCTGTTGTTATCAAAATGATTGCAGCGTGAATGGTACCATAAGATTTCGTAAGTCCAAAAACAGTACCTGCAAGAATTAAAATAGCTGCTCCCGATATTGAAATCAATTGGATCATTACTCCTGTTGGATCGACATAAACGTCTGGACCGTTACCTTTTGGTCCTAGAAGAAAGTTAAAAAATGATAATATTAGCGCTATAAACATAATACACATTCCTAATGATCCAATGGCTACCCAGGTTTCTAATTTTGGCATTAACTTTCATTTTGCTAAGTAATCATGTCGTACCTAAATAATTCCAACAAGTTCAGCTAACTCTCTTCTACATGAGGAACCTAAAACTTCTGCAGACTTTTCTGGTAGTATATCATTAATGTAAACTCCAAAACCTCGCTCTAATCCTGACCACATATTAAGTTGTGGATAAACTTCTATGTGCCAATGAATCTGACGACTATTCTTTTTTTCTGGAGCCAAATGGAAAACAAGATTGAACGGAGCATCTTTAAGTGCTTTTGACATTCCTCCTAAAGTGGCGCGTAGCATTAATGCTAGATCGTTTATTTCTTTTTGAGTTATTTTTGAGAATGCAGTAGTATGTCGCTTTGGATATATCCAGAATTCAAACGGATAAGTAGGTGCCCATGGGGAGAAGGTAAGGAAGCTCTCGGTATCTAATATTTGTCTTGGACCACTCGATTCTATAGAAATTATACTGCACGCAGGACAAATTCCATTTTCATTCATATATTTATGAGAAGCGTCCGCTTCTAACTCAATTGTCGGAGGGATGGCAGAGAAAGTTAATACGTTTAAGTGAGGATGATCGTAAGGGGTTCCTGCCATATGTCCGCTATTGACAAATATACAAACATAAGATACGCTTTTTTGTGTGTATAACCATCTAACCCTATCTTGGATAACCAGCAAGACATTTGCCCATTGGTCTACAGATATCTGAGATAATTTCTGATCATGCTCGGGTGAAGCAACAACGACTTGATGATAGCCGTAAGCAGGTTCGCTATAGAGAGGCTTATCAGTATAGATTGTAGTAGAATTCTTTGTTACAGCGGGAGTACTGCTTTGGAAGACCCTGACACACCAATCTCCAACAACGTTTTCATCACTATCAGACAAACGTTGAAGCATTCCATCTTTTGCAACTAAAGAAATCAAGGCTGGCTCTGTCATATACTCATTGCCTGGACAATAAGGACACCTAGTATCCGAAGATTTTTCATTTGGTATTGTTTCATCTGTGAGTTTGGGAACTATGACGAATTTGTCAAGAACATAATCCTTTCGTAAATAACCCAAATTATTCTCTCTGCCTAAACCTCGGGCAATGTCCTTTAATTAAAGCTTCTGTATTGATTAGTGCTTTTTGACTGACTAAAATGCTCTGATTTAAGTATTGGAGTCCTAAAAAAGATTGTAAGAGTAAAAAGTCATGATTTTTTATCTTCATTACTATTTCTACCTGAATTCTTCTTCTAAGAGGCTTCTTTTTCTTGTAATTTGAAATAAATTATCTGTCTTTTTGATTGCTTCTCCTCGGCTACATCCATGAATCATTGATTGAATAAGCATGTAGTTCTCAGGAATTACCATCCCAGTTTGATCATCTGAATATGAAATCTTTAGAAGATCATCCTGAACCTTGAGCACTTCTGTATGAATATGAATCATATTAGTGTCGCCATGTTGAAATGCTAATTGGAAAGCTTTTTTTCTGATGTCTGCTGTTCCTTTTGCTGAGTTTAATATGGCTACCCCGAATTCCTTCCTAAATGTTTCGATTACTTCATCCCTAGATGGAGCCTTCCCTTTAAAATGTATTAACATGTGATGTAGATGCATCATCCTAGACGGAACTTTAAAGGAATCTACATAGAGATTAACTGAAGGAATAAAATCTTTGACGTCATCTTGATGGTGAGGATTTTTATCCCACTCAATAGAATCCTTTACTTCTTTTGAATCTTCAAGATCAGCCCATCTTCGGATAAGAGAGACATCGAACCTTCTGATTTCGTCTCCGAATTTTTCTAGTAATGGTTGTATAATTCTTCCCATACCAGAAACATTACAGCTCCCTTGAATGACATACTTTTTGCCTAGTGCCTTATCATAATTTACTCTGGAATTATGAATCATTTCAGCTACCGATCTGTCACCATGTCTTTCTTCACCACCCTGAAAAATAGCCCTCTTGTTCATCGGCTCATATAGCTTTTTAAAAATAGCACTCTTGTTCATTGGCTCATACAGGTTTTTCTTATTATCGTACCCAGTACCCTCTTTCGCTGCATCAATAATTAAATCGCTTTCATCAATTGCTTCTGTCAGCGTGCCAGCAATATCGTAATCTTTCTCTTTGAACTTGTTTATGATATCTTTAGGAACATAAACATTAAAGCGATTTTCTAAAGCTTCTTTAGTTTTCTCATCTGCCGTATATTTTGCTATTCCGACAAATTGAATTTCTTTATCAAGAGAAAGTGCGGAGGCAAGGCGGCGGCCAATATTTCCATAACCATTTATAAATATCTTAGCCAAATCTATCCCTAAATATGATAGAATTTTACCATGTCTTGCCTAATTTTAATATTTACCGTCATTTAATGTTAAACTATTAGAAGCACATTGTTTTAGTATATTTTATCTAGTTACAACCTGGTT